>NZ_JAMXXO010000008.1:0-110303 GCF_024129115.1 Acinetobacter lwoffii | reverse complement strand
CGTTTAAATTCCCCATCATTAAATCGAGTTAAATTTTCATATTTCATGGGGCTAGTATAAACAATTTTTTACTTTCGCAAGAGATCTAATATATGAGTAATTCTTATAAACGGGAGCCTAAGATAGATATTATATAGAAATGTGTGAAATTTATACCAAAAATAATGCTTAAAGAAATTTATTTTTATAATGAAATTTAAAATTAGCCTGCGGTTAAGAATACCAAGATGTAATTTTCTTATTACTTATGAAAAAATGCAATCACTGCCATTATAGCTGCGATATTCATGAGTATTAGAAATATATAAAAAGTCATAATGAATCGAAGCTACCAAAAAATTTTCAAAATTATAGGTCTAAAGAAGCATTTTAAATGTATCTTAATTATTAACAACGAAAGGAAATTTTAAAGTCGAGAGAAAAAGTGTCTAACCCTTTATATTATAATAAGATTTATATTAATTTAGTGATTTATCTAAATCATTCAACAGTTTATCTTCATTGTAGGCATTGGGGGGACAATCTTATAAGAGCTAGTATATAGTTTCCTTTAAATTTTTTGGGATAAGCTTCACATATAAGAAAAAATATAAAGTTTATTGTTATTTAACTTTGAATTATATAGAGAATCTTATAAAAGAAAACTCGTACATATTGGATTGTTTAATATAAACTTAGAAAAAAATAAGAGATTAAAATCATGTCATCGTTTCTAATAATTATAGGATTTATATGATGTTTTACAGGGATAATAGACTTCCGTCATAAATCAAAAAACGTACAATTTATTTGATCTTAAATTAATCAGCAAAATTATTTAATCCAAGGGATAATCCTTGGATGAAATTCAAAGATATTCAAAAATTATCAGACGTTAAGTTTCGTAGGCTTACCGGTGTTAGTTGGGCTACATTTAACCTCATGTTGGCCGAGCTAAATAAGGAGTTACCTTGTCATATTGGTAAAGGACGACCGCATAAATTACCGTTGGAAGATCGTTTGCTCTTATGTATAGAATATTGGAGAGAATATCGAACATTTTTCCATCTTGGTATGAGTTACGGTGTATCTGAAACGAGTGCAATTCGTATCACACGCGTTATTGAAGATACCTTAATCCGTTCTGGAAAATTTAACTTGCCAAAACAACTTCCTAATCGAGATGAAGTGGATTGGGAAGTTGTTATGATTGATGCAACTGAAATATTAGTTCAACGTCCAAAAAAAACAGAAAAAATGGTATAGCGGTAAAAAAAAAGCGACATACCTTTAAATTTCAGCTATCTATGCACTATACAACAGGTGAAATACTGAGTGTATGTGGAAGTCATGGAAGCATGCATGATTTTAAAATATTTAAAAAAAGCATGAGGAAATTAAAATTTAAGCCCTTTTTTATCGTTGATAAGGGGTATTTAGGGATAAAGAAATTGGGTTTTGGATGCCTCATGCCATCTAAAGCAAAGAAAACTGAAAAACTAGATTCTGAATTAAAAAAGTTAAATAAAGAGATTGGTCGTAGACGAATTCAAGTAGAGCATGTATTTGGAAGGATGAAATGTTTTAAGATTTTATCTTGTGTATATAGAAATCGTCGTAAACGATTAAACCTGCGGTTTAATTTACTTGCTGGCATATACAATTTAGATTGGGTGAAAGATAAACAATTAAATTGGTTGAAAAATGATTTATGAAGGAAGTCTAATTTTTAGACCACATATTTCCCATAAAAAGGTCAAGAATTATATGGCTGCAAAAGCTGCTGGCTTCTTATGTATGTTACCAGGAGTATTTCTATTTTGTCTTAGATCTTATTTAACATAAATCCCCCCGCTAGGGGGACTCGATTCTAGTCTTAAAAAACTTCGTAATTACATACTTCTATTCTTGAAATAAAATCGAGAGGCATTGTCAGTCTCTCAGCTGTAATAGTTTCAAAATGAACCCAGATAGCAGCATCTCTATTCTCAAAACTAATACTTACAAGTTTAACTAAGTCGTAAGGTTCAACATTATGGGTTAAGATAATATTATAGAGGTGATCTGAGCGTACGTACGAAATAAGCGTTTGATGGATAATTAATTGCTCTTTACTGCTTAACTCACTGTAATTACTTAGTTCTGGTAAATCATTTTGAATATTCACTTCAATCCTTAACAATCTTAAATTTTCTGTAGAAAACGGCGATTTTATCAATTTATATAACGCTGAATATATTAGCTTTTGTTAATTCTTTCTAACTCTTATTCTCGCTCGATAAACATAGCGTATACAGTTAACTACCTGACCTACAAATATACATTAGTTGTTTAACTCAATAATATTTGGCTTGAACTCTGGATTTAGAGCCTGAAGATATCTTTTTCCATTTGCCTCGATAACTAATTTTTGAAAGTAGCATTATCACCGTGACTTACCACAATAATGTCACCAGATTGCGTGTCTCCGTAATAAGCATCCGGATCAACTGGACTGCTCCCAGTATCCTAGACATAAGACAGCCTCATTTTGAAACTGTTTCCAATGGTTTTGGAGTCCCCATCTCAGATTGTATTCATAAAGCACATATATTTTATATTGCGAATATGCGTATATTCATATATAAAGCTATGATTCATCGATAAGAGGGAAGCTCATGAATCAAATGCCAAAAGTCCAAATTTATCATAACCCGGCCTGTGGCACCTCACGCAATACGCTGGCGTTAATTCGCAATGCGGGAATTGAGCCGGAAGTGATCGAATATCTGCTTACGCCACCCTCGAAAGATCAGCTGGTCAACATGATTCGGGATGCCGGTTTGACGGTTCGTGAAGTGCTCCGTAAAAATGTCGATCCCTACACCGAGCTGAATCTGGATGATGCCGGCTGGAGCGATGAGAAACTGCTGGATGCCATGCTGCAACATCCGATCCTGATCAATCGCCCGTTGGTGGTTACCGAGTTTGGAACCCGATTATGCCGTCCATCGGAAGTGGTACTGGATATTCTGCCTTTGCCACAATTAAAAGCCTTTGCCAAAGAAGACGGTGAAATCATCGTGGATGAACAGGGCAATCGGGTAAAATAAAGTGTCCCCCCATGCGAAAAAGCTTCAACTTGATTGGAGCTTTTTTATCTGAAAAACACATTGACGATGATCTATATCGGAAAAAGCGGGAAATTGTTCAAGCGAGCGCTTTCTGGTAGGCATATTCTGATCTGGATATCATTTTTGACAGGTCATCTTTACCATATATATGGATATGTGTATATTTGCATAAAAAATGGGAGCAATTATGGACCACGTTCAGTTTTTTAAATGTTTATCTGATGAAACACGTCTCAGTATTGTCCTGCTAATTGCACAAAACAAAGAGCAATGCGTCTGTGATCTGACCGATAAACTGCAGTTAAGCCAGCCGAAAATTTCACGTCATCTGGCCTTGTTACGTTCTTGTGGTTTACTCAACGATCGCCGGCAAAGCCAGTGGGTGTACTACAGCATTAATCAGCAATTGCCTGCCTGGTGTTTTGAAATTCTGGACGTGCTAAAAGCTAGTGAGGTTCCGGTTTTATTTGATTCTTCCGCTCTATCGATTCAGAGCCATTGCGAGTAAGTTTTCATGAAATTTTTGTTTTTATGTACGGGGAACAGTTGCCGCAGCATTCTCTCTGAAGTATTGTTCAATAGCCGTGCGCCAGAAGGCTGGGTCGCTTACAGTGCCGGCAGCAAACCTTCCGGTCAGGTGCATCCCTTGACGCTTGAAACCCTGCACAATCTGGGCTTATCGACTAAAGGCTTATCCAGCAAGACGATTGATGCCTGTGAACAGTATCAGCCAGACATAGTGATTACCGTCTGTGATGCGGCTGCACAGGAAGCCTGCCCACTGTATCTGGGTGGAGCGATCAAGGCGCACTGGGGCCTGTCTGATCCGTCACATTTAGAGGTGGATAAAGAAGAAAAAATGCAAGCCTTTATGAACACTGTTGAACATATCAATCGTCGCCTGGATGCTTTGTTTAAACTTAACGTAAATGAGCTTTCTCGCTCACAATTGATTGCAGCGATTAATCAAATTTCGAATGTTGAGTAAGTCACATGTCTGAAAAACGCATGTCCTTTTTAGATCGCAACCTGACGCTGTGGATTTTTATTGCCATGGCGTTAGGCATCGCCATAGGAAACTTTTTTCCTCAAGCATCGGTTGCTCTGGATCAATTCAGTATTAATTCAGTCAATATTCCAATCGCGATTGGTCTGATTCTGATGATGTATCCACCCCTGGCAAAAGTGGATTATGCGACCTTGCCACAAGTGTTTAAGGATAAAAAAACCCTGACGCTATCTTTAATTCAAAACTGGTTGATTGCTCCGGTATTGATGTTTGCGTTGGCTGTGATTTTTTTGCATAGCTATCCAGAGTATATGACAGGCGTAATCCTGATTGGTTTAGCTCGATGTATTGCCATGGTACTGGTGTGGAATGGTCTGGCCTGTGGTGATAACCAATATGTTGCAGCATTGGTGGCGTTTAACAGTATTTTCCAGATTTTATTCTTCAGTACCTATGCCTGGTTATTCCTGACCTTCCTTCCGCCATATTTTGGTATTGAAGCTCAAGTGATCAATGTTAGCTTCTGGACCATTACCCATGCTGTTCTGATTTATCTTGGAATTCCGTTCTTATTGGGTTTCTTAACGCGCTTAATTTTGGTGAAACAAAAAGGCGTGGAATGGTATCAAACCAGGTTCATTCCAAAAATCAGCCCGCTGAGTTTAATGGCTTTGCTGTTTACGATTTTGGCCATGTTTAGCTTAAAAGGGGGCGATGTCGTAAGTCTTCCACTGGAAGTTTTACGCATCGCGATTCCTTTAATCATTTACTTTGTGGCCATGTTCTTTATTAGCTTCTTTATGAGTAAATGGATGGGCAATGATTATCCAAAAACTGCTGCAATCTCATTTACTGCTGCTGGAAATAATTTTGAATTATCACTTGCAGTCGCTATTGCAACTTTTGGTATCGCTTCGCCAGTTGCTTTTACCACGATTATTGGGCCATTGGTTGAAGTACCTGTGTTAATTGCTTTAGTGAGTGTTTCACTGTGGCTAAGAAAGAAATATTTTAAAGAGGCTTGATCCGATGAACCTGCCTAACGTAGATCCAAATCTTATTGAACAACCCACCTTTGAAAAAGTCCAAGCCAAAGAACTAGCTCATCCTCCTCGGATTTTGCTGCTTTATGGTTCTAATCGGGAACGTTCTTACAGTCGCCTTGCAGTTCTTGAAGCCGGTCGAATTCTTGAGTACTTTGGGGCAGAAGTAAAAATCTTCCATCCGAAAGGACTGCCTTTACCGGAAGATGCTGATACTGAACATCCAAAAGTGAAAGAGTTGCATGAACTTTTAGCATGGGCTGAAGGCATGGTGTGGTGTTCACCGGAACGACATGGTTCTATGAGTTCCATCTTTAAATCCCAGATTGACTGGATTCCATTGGCAGGGGGCGCAATTCGTGCCACTCAAGGAAAAACCCTTGCCTTGATGCAAGTCAGTGGGGGATCACAGTCCTTTAACAGCCTAAACCAGATGCGTGTTTTGGGGCGTTGGATGCGGATGATCACGATTCCAAATCAGTCTTCAATTCCAAAAGCATTCCTGGAATTTGAAGAAGATGGACGAATGAAGCCATCGGCATTCTATGACCGGATTGTCGATGTGATGGAAGAACTGTATAAGTTTACTTTACTAACCCGTGGGCAAAGTGCTTATTTGACCAACCGTTATTCGGAACGCAAGGAATCGGCTGAAGAGCTTTCCAAACGGGTAAATCAGCGTAGTTTATAAATTCTAGGTGATCAGAGAGACTGAAAAGTATCTTGAGCAATGGAAGGCTAATTTAAACGCTTGAAAATTTTATGAAATACGCCCAGTCTGATAAGCAGGCTGGGTTTTTATTTGATGACAATAAAGAAGGGGGGGGAATATTTTGGCTCAATTACAAGCTGAAGTTGATGTGATCATCATCGGTGCTGGACAGGCCGGTTTGTCCACAGCTTATTTCTTAAAGCGCAAGAACATTCCGTTTATCATCCTGGATGATCAGCCTCAGCCTGGAGGTGCCTGGCAGCATGCCTGGGAGTCCTTGCGTCTTTTCTCCCCGAATAGCTGGAGTTCGCTGTCAGGCTGGATGATGCCGGCGACCGAACAGACCTATCCGACCCGCAATGAGGTGATCGATTATTTGACCGCCTATGAGCAGCGCTATCACTTTCCTGTAGTTCGTCCGGTGCGTGTGGAACGCGTGGAAAGTAAGGGCCAGTATTTAGAGGTTTATGCCGGGGAACAATCCTGGAAAGCCAAAGCGGTGGTAAGCGCTACAGGGACATGGAGCCAACCATTTATTCCCGAGTATGCCGGCCGTGAGCATTTTCAGGGCGTACAACTGCATTCCGCAGATTATAAAAATGCTGAGTTATTTAAAACCAAGAAAGTCATGGTGGTGGGTGGCGGTAACTCTGGTGCACAAATCTTGGCAGAAGTATCTCAGGTGGCCGAAACGCTTTGGATCACCCAGACACCGCCGCAGTTTCTGGCAGATGATGTCGATGGCCGTGTCCTGTTCTTAAGGGCGACTGAGCGCCTGAAAGCCCAGCAGGAAGGTAGAAAGATTGAGCAGCCCATTGGGGGGTTGGGTGATATTGTCATGATTGATTCAGTTAAAGATGCACGTGAGCGAGGCATTTTGCAGAGCAGGCGTCCATTTTCAGCTTTTACAGAACATGGCGTGATTTGGGAAGATGGCAGCACAGCGCATGTGGATGTGGATGTGGTGATCTGGTGTACAGGATTTAAGGCGGCGCTGAATCACCTCAGCAGTCTCGGAATTATCCAGCCGGACCAGACCATTGCGGTTCAGAATGGCCGCTCTGTTCAGGTACCAAATTTATGGCTGGTGGGCTATGGAGAATGGACCGGTGCTGCTTCGGCCACGCTGGTCGGGGTTTCCCGGACAGCTCGGGCAGTAGCGGAAGACATCGCTGTATTTTTGGCCTGAGAGGATTTGATCCTGATTCAGTCGAGTGGATTGAGTGAATAGTATTTGTCTGCAACGAGCGTCATACCCGATGGTCTGATGCTCGTGATGATACGCTTGCATTGACGTTCGAATTTAATCAGGTAACTTATGCCCACAATGTGGACAGAAGAAATATTTGTTTTTTTCCTGCTCGAGTTGTTCTTTCTTACGCTCATGAATAAGTTCTAACAGGATATCCTGCATTTGTTCTTTGCTCAGTCCGACTTCTTTACGTAAAATTTCAATTTTTTCTTGATCTTCAATTAAGTCAATTTCTGCATCATCGAGCAGTTCACGAAATCTTAATTCCAGTTTGTGCTTGCGCTGTCTCAGCTCATTGGCCAGACCATTTGCCAGAATACCCGCAGGAAGCGCTGCCAGACCCACCCCTAAAATAGTAATTAAAGCCCCTAGAAAGCGGCCTAAGGGGGTGATTGGTGTCACATCGCCATAGCCGACCGTGGTCAGTGTCACCACTGCCCACCACATGGATGCAGGGATGGAGCTAAAGACTTCTGGTTGAGCCTTATTTTCAACCACATATACTCCAGCCGCCGCGATGATGATCATGATCAGCAGGATAAAAATAACCGCCTGAAATGAGCCCTTTTCGCGCTTGATCACCCGCAATAAAATCTGCAGGGAGACGAAATAACGGGTTAATTTGAGTAATCTGAACAATCGAAGGATTCGCAGGAAGCGTAAATCGAGATGCACAAAGAAGTTAATATAGGCCGGGAGAATCGCCAACAGGTCAATGATGGCACCGCCACTACGGATCCATAACCATCGGTTTTTCCATGCACCTTCAAAGGGGTCTTTTTCCGCAATGGCCCAAAATCTTAATAAATATTCCAGGGTAAAAATAAAGATCGAGAATAATTCAAAGGCATCAAACAGCAGCTGATAGGATTGATAGAGGTCATTGATTGATTCAAGTAAAACGGCAGCAGTATTCCCAATAATCAATATAATCAGAAATATATTGATGACGCGACTTAAGATGCTTTCGTGTTCTTCATTATGCAAATTGTCATAAATAAATCTGCGAAGCTTATACCAGGCCTTGAATTCCATAACAGTGCATTACGGTGCGATAAGATGCTTTGAGTTTAGCGCAAGCCCGGCCATCGAAAGGAAATTTTTAAAAAATTAATCAGAACTGTGGGGTGGTGATTATCCTGGATTTTTAGGGCTAAAGCGAGTGTGCACGACTCTAAAATCCCCAAAGCATTCTGGTAAATCTCACTACGGAATACTTGAACGATACCGATACAATACTGCTTCAACAAATACCCTGTTGTCTTTGGCAGTTACTCAAACAGTACTTGCTCGTCCGGGCAACAGATCCTTAATCTGTTCCCACTGATCATCTCTTAATGCATAGCGTTTAGTCATGAAAAAATAATGAGGACAGATTAGATTTTTTTAAGCTAATTGGTGACAGGCCTAGTTGCATCAAGTGATCTTTTTTCTCTGGCATTTTTGTTTTCATAGAGGGGTCTTATTATTTTTATACCTGTTTCTATGCTAAAAATTAAAAGTGCGTTGTGATCGCCTGATCATAAACTTGAGAATACAGAGAAGGTTTTTGTTGAAGAAAAAGTTATTTGTATAAACAAAGGAAGTGATTTGAATTGGTGATATCTTTATTGGATGTTGAAAAGTAAGAATTTTTATTTCAAAAAATCTCTAGGGTTTTCGATTGTATTGAATTGATTTCAATGCGAAGCCCATAGGGCTGTCGGGCATTGAAAGAGAGCTGATAGCCATACTGTTTTAACAGGTTAGCGGTCAATGCCAGTCCTAAACCATGGCCGTGCTGCTGAGCAGATTTGCGCCAGAAGCGTTGTCCTAAATGTTGGATATCCTGTGCTGTCAGTTGCTGTCCATCATCTTCAATCACTAGGCAACCAGACTGCATGGAAATCCAGATATGGGCAGCCTGTGCATGCAGCAGGGCATTTTCAAGCAGATTTTTCAGTACGGTATACAGCACAAATTCAGGCAGCTGAATTTCGCCCAAGTTGTCCCAGTTTACTTGTATTTTTTTGTTCATTTCTGGATAGCGTGTACCTAAGTCTGCAAGAACTTTCTCAAGTGTGGGGCGAAGCCAGATGGCCTCAGGCATTGCCTGGATACTGTTTTCTGATTGGGTCAGCAATAAAAGCTGCTCGAGTAACAGCGTATAACGCCGGATACTCTCATTGGCCTGCTGCAAATTATGCTGAATGGATTCAGGCAGGTGCTGCTGCTGACCGATCAGCTGGGCCAGTTGTACATGGGTTTTAATTGCAGTCAGGGGACTGCGTAATTCATGTGCAGCATAGGCACTAAAGGCTTTCTCCTGTTGCAGACTGTCATTGAGTTTTTGAATCAACTGCGTGGAATTGTTGACAAAAGGCTGTACTTCTTGGGGAATACTTGCAGGCTTGAGCTGCATTAAAAAATCTGCCACCTCTGAATAGCTAAGGTTTTTCTGGTTCAGGTATTGACTGAGCTGATCCAAAGACCGGAACTGTCTGCGGATAATAAAGATGATCAGGGCAATACAGATCAGCAGTGAGAAGACCAAGGGAATCAGTACGGACTGCAGAATCTGCTGTAGTAAGGTATCCCTCAAGAACATACGTTCTGCTGCCACCACCTGAATATCGCCACGACGCAGAACATAACTGCGCCATTCCGTATCACCCTGCTGCCAGGTGCTGAATCCTTCTGGTCGTTGGCTTAAATTTTGGGGGGCACCGCGTGTTTTGGCAATCACCTGATTACCTAACGAGATGTCAGAGCTAAAAAGAGAAACTTCACAGGCAATTAACTGGTTTGCATCATCATTCTTGGCTAATTTGGATAAGGTTGCATCCCCTAGACTATCCAGCGGTAACTGCTGAATCAGCCGGGCAACCATTTGTGCAGATGCCGATAAGCGTTGATCCAGTGTGTCTTGTAAACGCTGTTTCAGGTCAATATACAGCCATGAAAATACTGCACTCCACAGCACAATAAACACGGCCAAAAGACTCATGACCAAACGCCATTTCAAGCTGTGACTAAACATGACGCTGCTCAAACGGTTTAAAAATATATCCCACACCACGAATGGTCTGAATTAAATCTGGATGCAGTTTTTGTCTCAGGTGATAAATGTGTACATTCTTTGTTTGTTTTGTTCGCATTTAATCTGTTTGGAGCATTTCAGCTGTCCTTACCTAAAGGCATGTTACAGCGTCTGGATCAATGGCAGCAAAAGCAGAAGGGTGGCACGCTGATTGGTGCCGGTCTTATGGGCATGATCGCTGCACTGATTGTCGGGCCATGTATGAGTGCGCCGTTGGCCGGTGCCTTAATCTATGTGTCTCAGGTCAATCAACCGATGCTGGGAGCTAGTTATCTGTTCGTCTTAGGCCTTGGGCTGGGCTTGCCGCTATTTATTGCTGCCGTATTTGGGTCTCATCTTTTACCCAAACCTGGCATCTGGATGGATCGCCTGAAGTTTAGTTTTGGCTTTGTCATGCTGGCGCTGGCCTTGTATTTCGCCCGTCCACTATTGCCCGGCATTTTATACCTGAGCCTTTTGGGTGTGGTACTGATCACCTGTTCAGGCTACTTCTTGTTCAAGATGCTGCCTCATGTGCATCGGTCTGTAGCGAAAATAGGCCTGATGCTGCTCAGTGGTTTACTGGTCTATGCAGGAGGCATGCAGCTCTATCATGTTTGGAGTCAGGTACAGGTGGCCCATGTAGAATCACGGCTTGAATGGCAGAAGGTCAGCACAGCCGCACAATTGCAACAGGTTTTAGCCAAACATCCTGCACTGCCGGTGGTGATTGATGTCTATGCAGACTGGTGTGTGGCCTGTCAACCGATTGAAAAGGAAGTGATTCCACGTAGTGATGTCCAGAAGGCTTTACAAAATGTGGTTCGTATCAAATTAGACCTGACCCACTATCATCCAAGTCAGGATGAGCTGCTAAAAGAATGGCAAATCCTCGGACCACCCACCCTCATATTTCTAAATGCAGCGCATCAGGAACAGCGAGACTTGCGTTTAACCGGAAGCTTTAGCGCGACACATTTACTAGGCACATTGCAGCAACTGCAGGGGGAGCAACCATGATGATTTCCAGTGATGCACTGCATCTGGGACCTTTGATGTTGCCCTGGACACTTATTATTGTTGCCACTGGCTTGATGCTGTTATCTGCTGTCTTGTTTGGATTAGCCAGAAAGTATTCATGGTCTAAACAGCAGCTTGGACAAAGTCAGGATTTGCTCTGGAGCAGTTTTTTGGTTGGAATGCTGGGTGCGCGTCTTGTTTTCGTTCTACTCAATGCCGAGCTGTATTTTGCAGCACCCATCGACATACTGAAAATCCAGGACAAAGGTTTTCATTTATGGGGAGGGGTGCTGATTGGTACTTTATGGTATGTCATTCGAAACAGACAGTTTCAGACCCGATTCAAAGCCCTCTTGTTGATCATATTGGTACTTTGGATCGGGCTTGGGCTCGTATTCAAATCCAGTCTAAAAACTGAAGCAGCGTTTCCTGATCTAGCCTTTGCTGGACTAGAACAGGAGCGTCTGGGTACAGACAAGATTCCACTCAGCCAGTTCATTGGCCAGCCTACGGTAATTAATTTGTGGGCGAGCTGGTGTCCGCCGTGTCACCGCGAAATGCCGGTGTTAGCCAAAGCAGCCGAGCAGCACCCTCAAGTGAATTTTGTCATGCTCAATCAGGGTGAGGAAGTTGAAACTGTAAATGCCTATTTAAAAAAACATCAGTTTCAATTTAAACATGTCCTGCTGGACCCATATGGTGAACTACCCCAGCAGCTGAATAGTTTTGGCCTACCAACGACGCTGTTTTTTAATGCTCAAGGCCAGCTGGTCGAGCGGCATATGGGGGAACTCAGTCCGGCCATGTTGCAGCAATATTTAAACCGAATTTCAGATCAACCTTAAAAAACGGAAGAACTTAGTATGAACAAAATTTACCAGGTGCTTGGTGCAGGTATGTTCCTGATCATGAGCATGCACACGCAGGCAAATATTAAACAGAATATTGAACAACAGGGTTTTGTATTTGTAAAACAGATTCCGGCACCGCAAGGAATGACCGGCTGGGTGGGGCATGAAGACCAATACTCCAATACGGTATTTATCTCCAACGATGACAAATATTATATCAAGGGCGAACTGTTTGATGCACAAGGGAAAAGCCTGTCCAATGAGCAGATTGAAAAGCATATGAAAAAAGCGGTATTGGACGATGTCTGGAAAACCCTGGAAAAATCCACCTGGATCCAGGATGGCAAGCCAGATGCACCACGTGTGGTCTATGTCTTTTCCGATCCAAATTGTCCATATTGTTATAAATTCTGGCAGGCGGCCCGACCTTGGGTAGAATCAGGGAAGGTACAGCTGCGTCATATTCAGGTCGGTGTGATCCGTGAAGAAAGCCGTGGCCAGGTGGCAACACTATTGAATTCGAAAGATCCAGCGGCAGTTTTTAATGATATAAACAAGAATAAAGGCAAAAAGCAGCTCAAGAAAATGGAAAAGATTCCTGCCGAAATTGCTGCAAAAATTGATGCCAACCAGGCCCTAATGGGGAAATACGGCTTTTTCTCCACACCGTCGATGGTCTGGAAAAACAATCAGGGTGAATTTAAATCTGCTCAAGGCCTGGCGATGGATGTCAAGGAAATTTTTGAACAATAATATTTTAACTACATGATAGAAAAGTAATTTTTACTTAAAACATCTATACATGATAGGGAGGCAGATTTACATTGGTGGATAGGCTAAGCATGAAGAGCAGATAAGATATGTCAAATTTGGATGATCCACGGGTACTGCTTGCTTTGGAACGAACCGCTCTGGCGTGGAACCGGAGTGGTTTGGCATTAATTGCTTTTGGTTTTGTGATTGAAAAATCCAACCTGCTAGTGCAACTGGTGGACCCAGACACTTATGCACAGAAAATAGCTTATTCACAATGGTTGGGAATTGCGGTGATTGTATTTGGTATGTTGGTGAATTTCGCCTCAATCCTGCAATATCGACGGGGTTTGACATCACTGCGACCGCCGGAATTTATTGAAGGTTATTACACCCAGTATCCCGTATGGCTAAATCTGTTTACTGCTTTTAGCGGACTGCTTCTGATCATTTCTTTTTGGCTGCACTAAGAAGAGGGCTGGGCGCAATACAGCTCGTACAGCTTTTGCATCAGGCTCAAGACCTTGGGGTCACTCAGACGATAGAAAATCTGTTTGCCCTCACGTCGGGTGCCAACCATGTCGGCCTTACGCAGTACAGTCAGCTGTTGTGAAAGTGTAGGTTGATGAATATCGGTAGATTCTTCAATTTCCTGAACATTCATTTCCCCGTCAACCAGGACACATAAGATTTTCAGACGATCAGGATTGGCTAAAACTTTTAGGCATTGGCTGACGAAATCGACCTGTGAAAAATCAATTTTGGCATTTGCAGCAATCATATCCATAGATGTCCTTGAAACCTTTGATGTAACCCATGCAGTTTACACAATTTACCACAAAACTGCTTGATTATTATTTTTTATTATATAATATAAAAAAGTATATTGTATAGAGATTGATTCACCATGCATGACTTCCTCATCGCATTTATTGGCGGTTTAATGCTCGGACTTTCAGTGGTCGGCTATCTGTATGTCAATGGCCGTATTGCAGGAATCAGTGGTTTGATTGGGCAAGTCTTAAACTCAAAAACCATGTTTAAAACACCTGCAATCTGGTTTTTATCAGGTTTGATCCTCACACCGTTTATTTATGGCCTGTTTGTACAACCTGAAATCGAATTGAACGCCAGCCCACTGATGATGATTGTGGCAGGTCTGCTGGTGGGTTTTGGGACACGTCTGGGTTCGGGCTGTACCAGTGGTCATGGAATTTGTGGCATCAGTCGCCTGTCTAAGCGTTCTATTGTCGCGACCATGACTTTCATGTTTGCAGGTTTTGTCGCTGTTTATATTATCCGTCATCTCACAGGAGCATTCTAAAATGAAAAATGTGTTTGCCTTTTTATTTGGTGCGCTGTTCTCTGTGGGATTGATGGTATCGGGCATGTCCAATCCGGAAAAAGTACTCGATTTCCTGGATCTGTTTGGCGACTGGGATGCCAGTCTGGCCTTTGTGATGATGGGCGCGATTGCGGTGGCCTTTATTCCCTTCCAGCAAGCATTACGTACGGCGCAACCAAAAACAGTATTTAATGAACCTATTGATTTACCTAAAAATAATCAGATAGATAAGAAGCTGATCACGGGTGCGGTTTTATTTGGTGCAGGTTGGGGTATTGCCGGCATCTGTCCGGCGCCAAGTTTCACCTTGATCGGTTTGGGCCACTATCAAGTGCTCTATTTTATTGTAGCAATGCTGGTGGGTGTATGGATTCACCGTAAATGGTCAGGAGCTTAACGATGTCAAACTTACCTATAGTAAAAGATTTTTTTCACGAAGATACCAATACCTTCAGTTATGTTGTACGTGATCCGGCGACCAAAGCCTGCGCTATTATTGATAGCGTTCTGGATTATGATCCGGCATCGGCAAGTACCTCAACTGTTCATGCCGATAAGATTATTGCCTATATTAAAGAGCAGGATTTAACGGTTGAGTGGATTCTCGAAACCCATGTCCATGCTGATCATCTGACTGCAGCGCAATATCTTAAAGCTGAGTTAGGTGGCAAAATTGCCATGAGCCAGAAAATTAGTATTGTTCAGGAAACTTTTGGCGCGATTTATCATCTGGATATTAAACAATGGAATGCTCAGCAGCTCTTTGATTATTTATTTGAAGATCATGAGTCGTTCCAAATCGGAACATTGAAGGCCTATAACATTCCAACACCGGGACATACGCCTGCTTGTCTGAGTTATGTGATTGGAGATGCGGTTTTTGTGGGTGATACCCTGTTTATGCCAGATTATGGTACAGCACGTTGTGACTTTCCGCGAGGCAGCGCAGAACAGCTTTATGATTCGGTACAAAACCTGTTTCAGTTGCCAGAAGATACCCGGGTCTTTTTATGTCATGACTATTTGCCTGAAACACGTGAATCCTATGTGTGTGAATCTGATATCCAGACACAAAAGACACAGAATATTCATATTCATCAGGGAGTCAGCAAAGCTGAATTTGCTCAGATGCGAAATCAACGAGATTCAGGACTCAATATGCCTAAGCTGATTCTACCGGCGATTCAGATCAATATGAAAGCAGGGCAGTTTCCTGAGCCAGAACAAAATGGTGTTTCTTACCTCAAGCTTCCTCTTAACTACTTCAAATAAGCTTGTGTCGTGATTCAACAAAAAGTTCAACCTTTATTGAATCACTTTTGTGGATAAGGGAGAGGGCGATGTGGGCATTAATACTTGAAGGGCTGGTTATCGGAGTGCTATTGGGTTTGACTGGTGCCGGTGGCGGTATTCTGGCTGTACCGGCACTGATGGCGAGTCAGGGTTGGACCGTGGCCCAAGCTGCGCCGGTGGGATTGCTTGCAGTCACGCTGTCCGCCTTGGTCGGAACGTTCGAGGGTTTGTTCAAGCGTATTGTGCGTTATCGTGCTGCGCTCTGGATCGCGCTGATCAGTATTCCTTCAGCCCGTTATGGCGTACATCTGGCTGATATCGTTTCTCCGGTCTGGCTAACGCTGGCTTTCAGTCTGGTGATGCTGATTGTGGCTTACCGGATCTTCTTTAATAAAGTGACCGATCATGGCAATGCACCGTGCAAGGTCAATCAAACCACCGGTCGCCTGATCTGGAATGTCAAAACTGCTTCGTTCCTAGCAGGTATTGGTGTCGTGGCAGGTTTATTAACCGGTCTGTTGGGGGTGGGGGTGGTTTTGTCATTGTTCCAGCCCTGCGTAAATTCACCGACCTTGATATGCGCAGTATCGTTGCGACTTCCCTGATGATTATTTTTCTGATTGGTGGGGTGAGTATTTCTGCACACGTGCTGGATGGCTTTCAATATCCTGTTTCGGTTACGCTGACCTTTGTCCTGGCCTGTATTGTCGGGATGTTAATTGGACGCAGTCTGATGCAGCGGATTGACAGTAACAAGGTACAGAAAATATTTGCCACTACCGTGGTTGGGGTGGCGATGTATTTAATCTATTCAGCGCTCATGGGCTAAATAGCCAGTTGGAAATTTAAACTCAAACGCTTTCAATCTACCTGAGCATCGTTTATACAAAATATAATTTTAATGGCCGAGGAAGAATAAAAATGATGAAAACTGCAGAGCAATTGATCCAGAATGCAAAAAGCCGGATTCAGGAAGTCAGCGTAAATGAACTGTTTGAAGCGATGCAAAACCATCAACCAATTGCTCAACCATTTTTATGTCAGCAACATGTCCATTCGATAAAGCAGAACAACTAATTTCACCAAATTGGTTCATCACGATATGTAATTTACAGCCATAAAACCAACCCATAGAACTTTTGCCACGTGATGCGATTTGGGCTAATGATTTATGCCATTGAATACGTTGATTTTTACAAACAGGTAGCGTTGTTGAATCAATCTATAAGTATTGTTTATCTTTGCCTTTCATCAAAGCTACATACAGGGCATGTAGTGCTAATTCATGCCTATTGATCAAGTGAATCATGCGTTGGCAGCAAGGCAAGTGCTTAAATAAAAAGCTTTTATCCAGCTTTAGCCATGTAAAAAAGGCTTTGAAATTATTGAAATGAGAACATTTGTACCAAATGGTGATAAAGCAGATTTCTGAAATTGTGAGCTGAGCATTTCTGATTCTTAGAGAATGATGACTTTGTTTGAGGAACTTCCAATAAGTTGCTTCAAATTTAAGAAAGAAATCATCAATTAAGCAGAATCGGTACTATTGAACATCAGGACTAGAGTTGTGAGTTTGGTTTGGTAACTCAACTGATGGCTCTAGTCCTCTTATTTTTCAAGTCAATTTCTTATCCGTGATTCGGGTTAAATTATTTAAATGATGATTCATTCTGTATTCAGATCTTCATAAATTTAAAGGATACTTATTAGGGATATATTCTGTTTTAGACTTAATTCAGGATGCATAAATGAAGTACTCATTTATACAGCAGGCTTTCACTGGTCCCGTGGACATCGTGGGGGATATTCATGGTGAGATTGCCGCGCTGGAACAACTGATCCAGGTATTAGGTTATGACCGGAATGGTCATCATCCAGAACAGCGCAAACTAATTTTTGTCGGTGATCTATGTGACCGGGGGCAAGACAGTGTTGCGGTGATCAAACGCGTCAAACAGCTGGTAGATGAAGGCTATGCACAATGTGTGATGGGTAATCATGAATTGAACCTATTGACCGATACTTTGCGGGAAGGCAATGGCTGGTTTTTTGGTTCACCGCATCAGGATGATCTGAAACCTTTTGATTCGATCCAAGCCTCAATCAAAGATCGACAATGGATTCTGGATTTTTTAAATAGCTTACCGTTGGCCTTGGAGTCGGAGCAGCTGCGTGTTGTACATGCCTGTTGGCATCAAGGATCAATTGATCAATTACGCAATTCTGGTTTTACTTCGCTTGGCGAAGCCTATGCTGATTTCGTTCAACATACAGCGCTGGATCTGCAAGCCTTAGGTATTAATGAATTCATCCAGATAGAGCAGCAACGCTACCAACACCAGTTCAAAGACCCGGCTGCAACTTTACCTTTATTGCAACATCTCGCAGAAAAAGAGCTACGTGAGCAAATGCACAATCCGATTCGGGTCATTACTTCTGGTGCGGAAAAAATCGCCTTAGAACCGATTTATGCCGGTGGAAGGTGGCGGATGATCGACCGCGTGCCATGGTGGGACAGCTATACCGACCAAATTCCAGTCATTACTGGACATTATTGGCGGAACTTTAAATCTACTGAAGAAAAAACCGGTTTACTCAAATCGATCGATGCACTGCAATGGTATGGACAGCAACAAAACGTATTTTGTGTGGATTATTCAGTGGGTAAACGCTATCTCGATCGTCAACAGGGTGTCGCGTTCAGACATCGACTCGGCGCCTTAAGATTTCCAGAAAATATCTTGAGCTTTGAAGATGGCAATCAGTATTCAGTTCAGCGGTTCTGATGCAAGACAATAGGGGAGATTTTTAATTGACAATTTTCGGATACAAAAAAAGCAGCTTTTCCAGCCGCTTTTTTTACAGAATCTAGATTTTATTCTGCTTCGATTATTTCATAATCATGGGTGATTTCAACACCGCCATCAGACAGCATTTTGCTGGCAGAGCAATATTTTTCAGCAGAAAGTTCTACGGCTTTTGCGACCTGTTTCTCTTTAATCGCTTTGCCGGCCACTACAAAATGCAAGTGAATTTTCGTGAATACTGCCGGAATTGTATCTGCACGTTCAGCCTTTAATTCGCAGCGTACATCGGTAATATCCTGACGAGCCTTCTTTAAAATGGTAACAATATCAAAAGACGCACAACCGCCCAGACCCGTTAAAAGCAGTTCCATAGGACGGGGACCACGGTTTTCACCACCGTATTCAGCTGAACCATCCATGATAAGGCTATGACCACTTTGAGTTTTTGCTTCAAAAGCAACATTCTCTAACCAATGAACGCTTGTTTGCATTGCAACTACCTAAAAAAAGCTATAAATTTGTCAAGTAACTGTACACTAACATAAATTGGGTTGATACGGAATTTCAATCCCACTGTGTGACAAGTTCACATTAGGTCTTGTGCGATCTATAAATTATCCATAATCGGAACTGTTAGCATGACTTCAAACTTTTCACAATTAAGCACTGATGCGCTTTCTCCGGGGCAATTACCAGAATCCGTGAAAGCACTGTTAAAACGTGCATATATTAATCGTTATCCAAAACGTACCACGATCATTGATGCAGGATCAGAATCTAAATCTTTATATTTAATTCTGAAGGGGTCTGTATCTATCATTCTTCGTGAAGATGATGATCGTGAAATTGTCGTGGCATATTTAAATGCGGGTGACTTCTTTGGGGAAATGGGTCTATTCGAGGTTAATCCACAACGTACTGCGGAAGTTCGTACCCGTGATGTGTGTGAAATTGCCGAAATTACCTATGAAAACTTTCACGAAATTAGCAAGCAATATCCTGATCTGAGCTATGCAGTATTTGCTCAATTAGTACGCCGCTTGAAAAATACCACACGTAAAGTCACTGATCTGGCATTTATTGATGTTTCAGGCCGGATTGCACGTTGTCTGATCGACCTGTCTTCACAGCCAGAAGCGATGATTTTGCCGAATGGCCGTCAGATTCGTATTACCCGTCAGGAAATTGGTCGCATTGTTGGCTGTTCCCGCGAAATGGTCGGACGTGTACTAAAAACCCTGGAAGAGCAGGGCATGATCGAAACCGATGGTAAAGCCATCCTGATCTTTGATGCTTCATTAGAAGAAGCATCTGAAGCAGTGGCAGATGGTGCCATAGACGAATAATCCAGATATTAAAAAGCAAATCTTCGGATTTGCTTTTTTTATGCGTCATTACTCAATACATAAAAATTTAGAACAAGCTTCTCAGAAAAGATGATTTAAGTCTCCCTTATAATTCCGATAGGCTATAGCCCACTTGATCTCAATTCACTGAATAAAATTCACAGGATGTTTTTATGCAATTCAGACCATTGGCGGATACCGGCATTTTTTTGCCAGAAATTTGTTTGGGCACCATGACCTTTGGTGAGCAGAACACACAAGAACAGGCTTTTCAGCAACTGGATTATGCTTTAGATCAGGGAGTGTATTTCTGGGATACTGCGGAAATGTACCCGGTACCGCCAAAACCTGAAACGCAGGGTGCTACCGAGCGTATTATCGGGAACTGGATCGCTGCCCGTGGTGGCCGTGACAAACTTTTTTTAGCCTCAAAAATTGCCGGACCCTCGCAAGGTGGTAGCCATATCCGGGATGGAAAAACCCGTTTTGTTGCCGATGAAATTTCAGCAGCGATTGACCAGTCGTTGTCACGCCTGCAAACGGATTATATTGATCTGTATCAGTTACACTGGCCGCAACGCCCAACCAATTTCTTTGGCAAGCTGGGTTATGGCAATGCTGAAGCGGCAGAAAATCGTGCCGTCACAGATCTCGAAGAAACCCTGACTGCCTTGCAGGATGAAATTAAAAAAGGTCGTATCCGTTATATAGGCCTTTCCAATGAAACCCCGTGGGGCACGATGAAGTTCCTGCATCTCGCAGAAAAATTAGGTTTGTCCAAATTCGTCAGCGTGCAAAATCCCTATAACCTGCTGAACCGTACTTATGAAATTGGCATGTCAGAAATTGCCCAATATGAAAATGTAGGCTTATTGGCGTATTCACCTTTAGCATTTGGTTATTTGACCGGTAAATTCCGTCATGGTGCGCGTCCCGCCAATGCGCGTGTAACACTGTTCTCCCGCTTTAGCCGTTATAGCAATCCGCAAAGTGAATGGGCAACCGAGCAATATGCCCAGCTGGCAGAACAGCATGGTTTAAATCTCACCCAATTGGCTTTAGCCTTTATCAAGCAGCAGTTCTTTGTGACCAGCACGATTATTGGTGCCACCAATCTGGATCAGCTGAAAGAAAATATTCAGGCATTTGAAATTGATCTGTCTGAGGAAATACTGAAAGGTATTGAGGCAATTCACCGTCAGCAACCGAATCCGGCACCATAATCATGGTGTTGTTATTTTAAAGCACCCTCCAAGCGAGGGTGTTTTAATTTTATGAGAAATTAAATTTGATGATAAACAACATGGCCGGAAAACAATAAAAGCAGCATAATCGAAATAAGACGCATCAAGATGATTTGATAAAAATGAATAGTGAAACAGGTATTTCTAAATCCCAAGTATTAGCTATAGCAGTATTCAACTTAGCTGAGCAGTTGCAACTGAAAGAATTCGAACTTGCATTGATTCTGGGTTTATCTGAGGCGGAATTATCTCTGGTTATAAATGAAAAAGAATTAGAACCAGATACTACAGCAGGCGAAAAAGCTATAGCTTTAGTAAATATCTATCAAAAGTTATTTAGCTTGCATGGTGGAGACTTGAGCTGGATGCGCCATTTTATCAATTCACCTAACAAGCTTTTGAATCATCAAACGCCAAGATCCTTGATGCAAACAGAACATGGTTTGAGTGAAGTATTGCGATTACTAGGAAGGTTGCAACCGTACTAAAAATATCTCTCTATTCTCTACTAAGCTGAAAAATAGCAGAGTAAATTAAATAAAATATGAATTGTTTATCTTCACCTTAAAAATTCTTCTAACCTCACTTGAAATATGATTTGATCACACCAATATTATTATTAAAGACTGTCTAATATTTATATTAAGTTTTTGAAAAATATATAAAAATGATTTGAAATTTTATCAAGTGCACCCATATATCCATCAAGTAGAAAATTTGTTGTGAGGAATAACAAGAATGCGTTTTGAAAAATTTACCAATCGCCTGCAGCAAACCCTTTCCGATGCGCAATCGCTGGCCATGAGTAAGGACCATACTTCGATTGATGGAATCCATATCTTGGCCACCTTGATGGATGAAGCATCCAATGTCAGCCTGCTGCAACAAGCTGGTGCTAATCTGCGTGAGTTACAGACCAAGCTGCAAACAGCGTTGAGCAATGCGGCCACCCTGACTAATCCATCAGCAGATATCAACCTCAGTCCTGAAGCGGCAAAAGTATTGCATTTGGCAGACAGCTTTGCGCAAAAAGCTGGAGATGAATTTTTATCTACAGATTGGGTGCTGTTGGCACTGGCAGAAACAGGAAATACAAAAACCTTATTAAATAGTGTTGGCGTAAAGGCAGAGACTTTAAGCCAAGTGATTAATCAATTTCGAGGCGATGAAAAAGTCATGAGCAATAATCATGAAGATCAGCGTGATTCACTGAATAAGTACACCATTGATTTAACTGAACGTGCGTTGGCAGGCAAGCTTGATCCTGTGATTGGCCGTGATGATGAAATCCGCCGTACCATTCAGGTCTTATCACGCCGTACCAAAAATAACCCGGTACTCATCGGTGAGCCAGGGGTCGGTAAAACTGCAATCGTCGAAGGTCTGGCGCAGCGGATTATCAATGGTGAAGTGCCTGAAGGACTCAAAGGTAAACGTGTTTTATCACTTGATCTGGGTTCTTTGCTGGCCGGTGCCAAATACCGTGGTGAGTTTGAAGAACGCTTAAAAGCCGTTTTAAAAGATATTGCCAAACATGAAGGCGAAATCATCCTGTTTATCGACGAGTTG
This sequence comes from Acinetobacter lwoffii, assembly GCF_024129115.1. GTDB lineage: Bacteria > Pseudomonadota > Gammaproteobacteria > Pseudomonadales > Moraxellaceae > Acinetobacter > Acinetobacter lwoffii_T. Next base: position 87,909 of record NZ_JAMXXO010000008.1, on the reverse strand, counting down.
CATACCTTGGTGGGTGCCGGTAAAGGTGATGGCGCGATGGATGCCGGTAACATGCTGAAACCTGCGCTGGCCCGTGGCGAGCTGCGCTGCGTCGGTGCGACCACACTGGATGAATATCGTCAGTATATTGAAAAAGATGCAGCGCTGGAACGTCGTTTCCAGAAAGTGCTTGTCGATGAGCCAAGCGTAGAAGATACCATTGCGATTCTGCGTGGTCTGAAAGATCGCTATGCGACCCATCACGGGGTACAGATTCTGGATTCAGCCATTATTGCTGCTGCGAAAATGTCACACCGTTATATCACCGACCGTCAGTTGCCGGATAAAGCCATTGACCTGATTGATGAAGCAGCATCGCGCATCAAAATGGAACTCGATTCTAAGCCAGAAGCTTTAGATAAACTGGAACGCCGTCTGATTCAGTTAAAAATGCAGCTGGAAGCGGTGAAAAAAGATGAAGACTCAGGTGCCAAAGCTGAGATTCAATACTTGTCCGATCAGATCGCCACAGTTGAAAAAGAGTATCATGACCTGGAAGAAGTCTGGCGTGCAGATAAAGCGCTGGTCGAAGGCAATAAAGACGTACAGATCAAACTGGATCAGGCACGTACAGCACTTGAAAAAGCGCAACGTGAAGGTGATCTGGGCGAGGCCGCGCGTTTGCAATATGGCGTGATACCAGAGTTGCAAAAGCAGCTTGAACTGGCTGAAAAAGCCGATGAAAGCGCAACGCCAAAATTGCTGCGTAACAAAGTCACCGACAATGAAATTGCTGAAGTAGTGAGTGCTGCGACCGGTATTCCGGTTGCGAAAATGCTGCAAGGCGAGCGTGACAAATTGCTACATATGGAAGAATTCCTGCATAACCGTGTAGTAGGGCAAGATGAAGCCGTGGTGGCGGTATCCAATGCAGTACGCCGTTCACGTGCCGGTCTGTCAGATCCGAACCGTCCAAGTGGGTCATTCCTGTTCCTGGGGCCAACGGGTGTCGGTAAAACAGAATTGACCAAAGCCTTGGCGAATTTCCTGTTTGACAGCGACGATGCCATGGTGCGTATCGATATGTCAGAATTTATGGAAAAACATTCGGTCAGCCGTTTGGTTGGTGCGCCTCCGGGCTATGTCGGTTATGAAGAAGGTGGGGTGCTTACTGAAGCCGTACGTCGTAAACCGTATAGTGTGATCTTGTTTGATGAAGTCGAAAAAGCGCATCCGGACGTATTTAACATCTTGCTACAGGTACTGGATGATGGCCGTTTAACTGACTCGCAAGGCCGGGTAGTGGACTTTAAAAACTCTGTGATCGTCATGACTTCGAACCTGGGTTCGCAGGATGTACGTGAATTGGGCGGTAATGCCACTAAAGAAGAAGTCCGTACGGTGGTGATGAATGCGGTATCGGAACATTTCCGTCCGGAATTTATCAACCGTATTGATGAACTGGTAGTGTTCCATGCGCTGGAAAAAGACCAGATTCGCGGTATTGCCGATATCCAGTTGGACCGTTTACGTCAACGTCTGGCAGAACGCGATATGCGCTTGTCGGTAGATGACAGCGCTTTCGATCAGCTGATCGAGGCCGGTTTTGATCCATTGTATGGAGCACGTCCACTGAAACGTGCAATCCAGCAGCGGATTGAAAATGGTCTGGCGCAGAAAATCCTGGGCGGAGAATTCCAGCCGGGCGATACCATTCTGGTGAAAGCTGAAGCAGGTGAGTTAATCTTTGAAAAAATGAAACTTAACTAAACCGCTTCTCCTTGCAACAAAAAACCCAGCCTAGGCTGGGTTTTTTTTAATCTTATTTTAAACTTCGAGCATTGCAACACTTTTGTATTCTTGTTGCGGCGAGCTTTAAAGCATGGCTTAAAAATCAGCTCAGGGAAAATAAAGAAGATATCAATCGTGATAAAGACAGTTAATTCATCATCAAATTACACTTGCGGATGACGGATTTTCCAGGCACGGTGAATCTTTTGATTCCGCTTGAAGTCAGGTCCAATGGTTTCCTGGGTAATTTCTTCAACATCAAAGAACGCCAGAATTTCTTCATCCATCTCAAAACCACGATAGTTATTTGAGAAATACAAAGTACCATCAGTCGTTAAGCGGTTCATGGCACGTTTTAACAGGGATAAATGGTCACGCTGTACGTCAAAAGTCCCGTAGAATTTCTTCGAGTTCGAGAATGTTGGTGGATCAATGAAGATCAGCTCATATTGCTCATGACCTTCTTTCAGCCATTCGAAACAGTCAGAGGCAAAGAACTGATGCTGTTCATCTGCATGATCTACGGTTAGGCCGTTCAAGACAAAGTTTTCTTTTGACCAGTTCAAATAAGTATTCGACAGATCGACGCTGGTCGTGCTTGCAGCACCGCCCAAGGCAGCATGTAAACTTGCGGTTGAGGTATAGCTGTACAGGTTCAGGAAGTGTTTGCCTTTGGCTTCACGTGCAATACGTAAACGCATTTGACGGTGGTCCAGGAACAGACCGGTATCCAGGTAATCGGTCAGGTTGACCAGAATCTTGGCCTTGCCTTCCTGTACGATAAAACGCTTGGATGCTGTACTTTGTTTGGTGTACTGGTTTTTACCTTCCTGACGCGCACGCGTTTTGATAAAGATCGCATCACGACCCAGACCTGTTACTGCACGAATCGCTTGTAGTGCCAGGTTAAAACGTTTCTTGGCTTTTTCCGGATCAATGGTTTTAGGTGGCGCATATTCTTGTACATGCAAACGCTCGCCATACAAATCTACTGCGACGTTAAAGTCAGGTAAATCTGCATCATAGAGACGTAAACAATGGATCTGTTCCTTGACTGCCCATTTTTTTAGAGCTTGCATGTTTTTGGTCAGACGGTTGGCAAACTCCATCGCACCTTCAATCGGCTCAAACTGCTGAGGCTGCCAGCTTTCTAGGAATGGACGTACCACAGCGGCCGGTTTAACCGTACCGAAGCGGATATAGATCGGCAATTTACCATTCATCAAACGCAGGATTTGCGGATCATTAAAGGCCAGCACATCGGCCTGTTCCACTTGGGAGGCAATCACTGCCGCTTTTTGATTCGGGAAATTCTTTTGCAATAAAGCCGATAAACCGAGGTATAAAGAACGGTTTTGCGCTTTATCGCCGAGACGTTCGCCATATGGCGGGTTGGTCACGAAGAATACTTTCTTGCCTTCCGCATGGAAATCAGGCCAGTCATTTAAAGTCCGTTCTTCGATCATGATATTGTCGAGTGCTGATTCAAAACCCGCCGCGATAATATTTTGTCTGGTGGCTTTCACAGCTTCCCAGTCTGCATCGAAAGCATAGAATTGTGGTAATGGATTTTCCATTGCCGCTTGATGACGTTCAGCAGCTTCGGCCTTGATGCTCATCCACAGTTCATGGTCATGGCCATTCCAGCCATTAAAACCGAAACGACGGACCAGACCCGGTGCACGGTCGGTCAAAATCATTAGGGATTCAATAATAAAGGTACCTGAACCACACATTGGATCGACAATGATGTCCGGATTTAACGCTTTTAAACCACCTTTTTGCAGAATCGCAGCGGCCAGGTTTTCCTTGATTGGGGCGTCAGTCATAAAGCGGCGATAACCGCGTTTATGCAAAGAGTCGCCAGACAGGTCCAGGCAGTAAGTATGTTCTTTCTTGCCTGCCAGAATATACATGGTAATTTCAGGCTGTTTGGTATCAATGCTTGGACGTTTGCCTACGGCTTCCATAAAGGAATCTACGACACCATCTTTGGCACGTAAAGTCGCAAACTGGGTATTGACCTTGATATCACGTTCGACATGCAAACGAATCGCAAAGGTACTTTGTGGTGCAAAAATCAGCGACCAGTCAAAGCTGAGAGCCCCTTCATAGAGTTCTTCTGCCACATCACGGGCATCATGAGAAAATTCAATTTCATGCGTGTGGATCGGCATCAAGACACGTGAAGCCAGACGTGACCACATGCAGATACGATAAGCATTTTCCAGTGTACCTTTAAAGGTTAAACGGCCTGGAAAACGCTCAATATTCTGAACACCTAAGCCTTGTATTTCTTCTTCTAATAAGGTTTCCAGACCATCGGCACAGGTGACCCAATAATTGCTTAAACGTGGAGAGGTATTCATATAATAGAGAGACCAAAAAAGATAAATAAAAAACTGCGCTAAGTTTACCGTATTTTTATATTGAAAGCTTTTGAAATTCTCTGAAAGGCCGTGGCATGTGATAGAGAAAAATAATATTCACACTATAAATTGAGGAACTGGTATGCATTTTGCTCTATACATGGCAAATCAGGCGGTCAGTCGATGGGGAGCGATGGCTGCCTGATTTTTCAATTTTATAATGGGGGTTAAGATGTTAGAGAATCAGTTACGCAACCATGACGCTTTTTCAGTGGCCACTTTAATCTATGCGCGTTTACGACGTGTTTCAGGTCGGGTGATTGATGCAATTTATCTGGCAGAGAACCTGGATTATGCCCGGCATGTGATTCAACTGGCAGAGCAGACCCAAGACCCAGATTTGAATCATCTGATCCAGCGCCTGAAAATGGTACTGGAGATTTCGGAAACAGCACAAGATTCACCAACAGAATCTGCACACCCAAGCCAGCAGGAAGGGCTGATCTCGGTCGAACCGGATGAAGACGATATCTATCGTGCACAGGTGTCACATCGTTATATTGGTGCACTGCGTTAAACCTGAGATGGGTGTGAATGCTCCAGACTGAAGCGCCCGTTGGTTTTGTACTTAAAATCAGCAAGATGCAAATCGGGTTAAATTATCTTATTGAAAAAATACAAAGGAATCTGATTTTCTATTTTTAGTGTTCAGATGCTTTTTGTACAAGTAGCAGCGTGGCCAACTATAAAAATTCGCCAATCTCTGTATAATATGTTGACTTAACGCATAAGGAATCTCTCATGCACTTGGCGGCATTGCATACACCGAGCCAGATTCAACTCAATAAAGAAGGTAATCTAAAACACTTCTTGACCATCGAAGGTCTTTCTAAAGAAACCCTGACAAAAATATTGGACACTGCGCAGTCCTTTTTTAATGACCAAAATCAGCTGATCACCAATAATTTGCTCGAAGGTAAAACGGTGATGAACCTGTTCTTCGAAAATTCTACCCGTACCCGCACCACCTTTGAAGCCGCTGCCAAGCGCCTTTCTGCCAACGTTCTCAATATTGATATTGCCCGTTCGAGTACTTCCAAAGGTGAAACCCTGCGTGACACGTTATGGAATCTGGAAGCCATGGCGGCCGATATTTTCGTGGTGCGTCATTCATCTTCAGGGGCAGCGCATTTTATTGCCAAGGATGTCTGTCCAACAGTGGCAATTATTAATGCCGGTGATGGCCGTCATGCGCATCCGACTCAAGCGATGCTGGACATGCTGACCATTCGCCGCGAAACCAATAAAAAATTCGAAGAAATGTCGATTGCCATTATTGGCGATATCAAGCATTCACGTGTCGCGCGTTCAGATGTGGCTGCCTTGCAAACTTTAGGTTGCCAGGATATCCGGGTGATTGCACCGAATACCTTGCTGCCATTGGGTTTTGAAGAATATGGCGATGGTGTTCGTCTATTTAACAATATGGAAGACGGCATCAAAGACTGCGACGTGATCATTACCTTACGTATTCAAAACGAGCGTATTGATTCTCCGGCACTGGCCTCGCAAGCAGAGTTCTACAAAATGTATGGCTTGAATAAAGAACGTCTTGCCATGGCCAAACCGGATTGTATCGTGATGCATCCGGGACCAATGAACCGCGGCGTTGAAATCGACTCAAGTATTGCGGATGGTCCGCAATCTGTGATTTTGAAGCAGGTGACCAATGGTATTGCCGTGCGTATGGCGGTGTTGGCTTTATCGATGCAAGGCCAGTTACAAGAACAAGGTTTGATTGAAGCGATTGCGGGTTAAGGAATAAGTCATGACTATTGTAAAAATTGAAAATGTCCGTGTTCTTGATCCAATCCAAAACACTAATTCTATCCAGACCGTGTATCTGGAAAATGGAAAATTCGTTGCAGAAACAGCAGACGTCTCTGAAACGATTGATGGTCAAGGTAAATGGTTAATGCCAACCATGGTCGATTTGTGTGCGCGTTTACGTGAACCGGGTCAACAGCAACACGGTACGCTTAAGTCTGAAGGAAAAGCGGCACGTGAAAATGGCATTTTGCACGTATTTACGCCACCCGATTCAAAGCCAATCGTACAAGATAATGGTGCGCTGATTCACGGTCTGGTCGAAAAAGCCATGCTGGATGGTGGGATCTATCTTCAAGTGATTGGTGCGCAAACCCAAGGCTTAAATGGTCAACAACCGGCAAATATGGCGGGCTTGAAAAAGGGCGGTTGTACTGCGGTTTCCAATGCCAGTGCGCCGTTTGCCAATGATGATGTGGTACTGCGTACCCTTGAATATGCTGCAGGCTTAGACCTGACGGTGGTGTTCTATGCGGAAGAACCACAAATTGCCAAAGACGGCTGTGTGCATGAAGGGTTTATTGCATCACGTCAGGGCTTGCCGATGATTCCGGCACTGGCTGAAACCGTGGCGATTGCCAAATATCTGTTGATGATTGAATCAACCAAAGTACGAGCACACTTTGGTCTGTTGTCTTGTGGTGCTTCGGTGGAATTGATCCGTATTGCCAAGGAAAAAGGCTTACCGGTGACCTGTGATGTGGCCATGCATCAGTTACATTTAACTGATCATTTGATTGATGGATTTAACTCTCTTGCACATGTGCGTCCACCGCTTCGTTCTGAACAGGACAAAGAATTACTGCGTCAGGGTGTAAAATCAGGTGTGATTGATGCGATTTGTACTCATCATGAACCGCTAAGCAGCTCTGCGAAAATGGCGCCGTTTGCTGAAACGCAGCCAGGTTTCACTGCTTTTGATACCTATGTGCCTTTTGGTCTGCAACTGATTCGTGAGGGGTTGTTGACTCCACTGGAATGGGTGGAAAAAGTGACCCTAGCTCCGGCTCGTGTTGCACAAATGGCAGATCGATGGATAAATGAATCAGGCTGGGTGCTGCTAGATCCGGAACTGGAATGGACCCTGAATAAAGAAAGCATCGTGTCACAAGGTAAAAATACCCCGCTAATTAATCAAAAAGTGTTAGGTAAGGTAAGTCACATTTTTTTTAAATAGTTACTAGTAATTTTATATAGATTAAAAAAATCGACTTTAGTCGGTTTTTTTATAAAAAAATGGTTAATAATTGTAGTTTTGTGTATATTTGTGGTTGATAAAATGGGGGTAACATGAAGGTTTATAATAAATTTTTTATCATTAGTGCTATTGCACTTTCTGTAACAGCATGTAAAAGCAACTTATTTTCAAATCATATTGCATGCGATGATAAAGAGGCGCTGATCTTAGTAAATCAGGTCTTAAAAGATGATTTAAATAAGGCATTAGAAGTGGAATTAAAGTCTTTAATTGCGCAGAGTGCTATTAAAGATTTAGACCCTGCCAAATTAAAGCTATCTGCACAAAATATTGCTTTTAGTTTGGCGGACAGTCGTACTGAATTTATAGATCCTAATAGTCCTAAAACTACATGCTCAATTGATTTATCGATTACACTTCCCTCCGATCTTGTAAAAAAATCGGATGAGGCCAGAGCGAAAGTAGAACGTATGTCAACTGAGGCACAGGCATACGATCTAGGGCTAGACTTCGAAAGTAATAAAGTTAATCTTACATTTGAATATACTTTACAGCCTACTGATAAAGGCGACAAAATTTTTGCTTTGTTAAAAAATACCCAAAATTCAAATCTTTTAGTTTCAGATACTTTAACTTATGCATTCTTAAAACCACAAATTGAAAAGAATCAGATTAAATTAAAAGAAACAAAAAAAAGACAAGAACTAGAAGCAGTAAATACAAATCAAGTAGCTTCTGATGCCGCATATGAGGCAAATCTTGCTGCTCAAGAAGCAACAGTAGCCGCTGAAGAATACTACGAAGATTATTAATGGAGCTAAAAATGAAATTAAAAGTATTAGCTTTGACTTTTAGTATGTTCGCCTTAGCTGCATGTGACAAAGTCTCTACGATTACGGGTTCAGGCACAAAATGTGATAGTGATATAACTAAACAAATAGTAGTCGAGACTTTTAGTAAAAATGTTAGCGATATTGCAAGTACTCGTGTTAAAGAATTAATAGAAACTGAAAACGTAACAATTGATATGGGTAAACTTAGAAGTACTTTGCAGCAAATTACTTTTAATGTGACAAATGTCAGAACCAATAATTCAGACCCTAATAGCAAAAAGAATTATTGTGCTACGGATTTTATTGTCAATATTCCAACACAAATGATTAAAGATGCAGATACTGCACGTGCAGTTTATGAAGAAAACAATATTGCTCAAGCTGCAGTGTTATCAGACTTAAGTTTTGAAAATAATCAGTTGAAAAAAGAAATTGAATATTTTGTTCAACCTACAGATGATGGCAAAAAAGTTTTTGTTACGTTAGAAAATCCAGATGCCTTAGCGTTCTTTGTACGTGATATTGCGATTGATTCATTACTGAAAGCTGCGAGACAAAATGCAGCGGAAGTTGCGAAGCAAGAAGAAATTAAAAGAGTAGCTCAAGAATCTGCTGCAGCTGAAGAGTACCAGTCAGTTTTACTTTCAGAAGCTCAATCAAATTTAGATAATGCTAATGAAAATTTGAATTTGGTATGGAATTCAACAACTAAAGAGATACGTGATCAGTTGCTTAGTGAGCAAAGAATCTGGTTAAAAAAACGTAATCTTGAGTGTAAATTGGAAAGTTCGAATACAGAAAATCCAGAAATTTTTCGTTTAAATTGTGAAACGAACATGACCAACGAGCGCACCAATGAATTGCGTCAAAAAATTTATTATTTAGAACCTTAATTTGATTAATACATAAAAGTCAGCTTCGGCTGGCTTTTTTTATTTTTAAATTTTGTGTTGGTAAAATGAGTACTCAACAAAAACAGTGAAACTTTATGATATTCATACAATTATTTACATTTTCAAAAAATGGGGATCGTTACACTGATTAAATATTAAACATTAGAAAAATCAAAAGAATGGTGACGATTATGAATATAGACTTTATAGAACGCTTAAAAAGCGATGTTACGGCGATTGTGCTTCAAGGTGAAACCGAGCATTTATTTGCCAAAGATCAAGCTTTGGCTCAATTCTATCCCATCTTTTTAAGTATATTGCGTTCACGTCCCGCCTGGATTGAAAATCTTGGTCAGCAACTCAATCCAAAAATCCATGAATTATTCAATGCAAACCCGGTACTCAAGCAGCAGTTTCTCGATCAATTGGATCAGAGCGCGCCGCAAGACGAAATAGAGCATACCTTGAACCGGTCAATTGTACCGACCATGAATTTTTTGCAGACCGAAGCGGGTGCTTCAACTCCGGAAGCGATTAGCCATTTGCTGGAAACCCACGCCGATTCGATTCAGCGCGCATTACCCGTTTGGACTGGCCCTATTCTGGCAGCGCTTGGAGTTTCACCCTTGGCAGGGCAAAATTTAAATCAGGAACCTGTATTGGCGGAGCAGACCATCATTGTTCAGGAAGAGAGAAAAACCGGCTTTTTATGGCCGTTTATTATTTTTCTGATCTTGGCGGGTTTGATCCTGTTTCTGGTTCGTAGCTGCATGCAGGATGAGGTTGAAGATTCAACTACCCAAGCGACCAGTGAAGTTGCTGCAGCTCAGCCTGCATCCTTGCGATTAAGTACCGGCAGTAATGGCGAAATTGTCAGTTGTCAATTACAGCTGAATAATCCGCAGTATATGGAAATTCTACAAAATGAGATCAAACAGATCTTTAATTATAATATTGGTTGTGGCGCGCTGAGCAGTGAGGTTTATCATTCAGAATTCACCGATCAGGATACTATTCCGACTGTGTTGAGAACAATCCAGGGGATGCCAAATATATCACTCGACTGGATTGGCAATCAGGTTTCAGTGCGTGCAGCAACGAATGCAGAAGCCGAGCGTCTGGCAGCACAAATTCGTAGTCTGGCCAAGAATGTCACTGTGGTTACCCAACAGCCGCTCAATAGAAGTGACGTGATTAATACTGCCAATAGCGAAGCAGAACAAGCTTTGGCCAGTATCAAGACCGATAATGTTAAAGCACTGGATGTGGCGACTGCACTGAATTTACAGATCATTAATTTTGATACGGCATCGACTGAAGTTCCGGAAGTCAATAAATTGGTGCTGGATCAAGCTGCTGCATTATTACAACGTGCACCACAAGTTATCCTGAAAGTTAAAGGACATGCTGATGCTCAGGGCAGCGAAGCAGAAAATAAGGTGCTGTCCGTACAGCGCGCTCAGGCGATTACCAGTTATCTCGTGCAAAAAGGTGTCGATCCTGCACAATTACAGGCGGTTGGAATGGGAGAGGATCAGCCGGTTGAACCCAATGCGACACCTGCCGGACAGTTTCAGAACCGTCGCGTGACCTTTGAGGTCGTGAATACTGAAACGGGAATTGTGCGTGAAGTAGATGATGAAGGTGTGGTTGAGAAGACAGGAAATTAAGAGAGCAGCCTAAATAAAAAAGGACGAATCTTCGTCCTTTTTTATTATCTTAAATTAAGAAAATACCGGCGGGCTATAAGTCAATGTCCGACCAAGGAACCATAGCAGGAACAGTACCAAAGGCAGATGGAAAATCAACTGGGTCACCGTAAATCCAATCACATCTTTGGCTTTTAATTTCAGGATACCCAACATCGGAAGCATAAAGAATGGATTAATCAGATTCGGCAAGGCTTCTGCCGCATTATAAATCTGTACCGACCAGCCCAGATGCACTTTCAGGTCATGCGCAGCCTGCATCACATAGGGCGCTTCGATAATCCATTTCCCTCCGCCAGAAGGAATAAAGAAACCCAGAATCGCCGAGTATAAGCCCATCACAATGGCAAAGGTTTCCTGCGAGGCAATGGAAACAAAGAACTCGGCAATGTAATGTGACAATGACAGATCGGCCGGGTTTAGCGCATTGGTCATCATAAAGGCAATACTGCCATACAGCGGAAACTGGATCAGTACCCCAGAAATGGCGGGTACGGCTTTGGATACCGCATTCAGGAAATTTCGCGGTGTACCGTGTAAGGCCACGCCCAAAATCAGGAAGATAAAGTTATAGGTATTTAAGCTGGAAATGGCCAGAATCGGATTGCTTTTGGAAAATTCGTTAAACATCCAGACTGCGCCCAGAATCACAATCAGAATGCTTAAAATGGGTGAATTTTCCAGCCAATCCCCCGGTCTTTTTTCGGCAGATACTTCCGGTTTTTCTTCTTCAATCTGAATCGGGAAGTGCTCAATGGTTTTAATGTCAGACCCTTTAGGTGCTGACCAGTAAGCAATCGCAATTGAAGCTACAATCAGTACCGCCGTCATGATCATGGATTGCGGCAGGAAAATGGTTTCGGTAAATGGAATCACGCCCGTCAGATTATAAATCGGTTCAGGCAGACTGCTTTTATTGGCCTGTAACTGTGCAGCTGAAGAACTGATGCCCAGTGCCCAGGTCGCACCCATCCCGATAATCGCGGCAGCCGCAGCAGCGCGGTAATCCATGTTAAGCTCTTTACGCTGTGCCAGTGCAATCACTAGGAGTGCAGTCAGTACAGTACTCATGGCCCAATTAATCAGAGAAATTAACAGGCTGACCGTGGCGACCAGGACAATCGCACCACGACCGGAATGTGGCAGGCGCGCCATTTTCTGGATCAGAAGCTGGACAGGCTTAGATACGGAAACCACATAACCGACCACGATCAGCATGCACATCTGCAAGGTAAAGGGAATCAGGCTCCAGAAGCCGTCTCCAAAGGAAATCGCGACATCCTGTGCGGGTGCACCAATTCCGATGGCGGCAATCGCCACAATGATGACGCCAAGCAGGGCAAAAATATAAGAATCCGGAAACCATTTTTCAGACCAGTCGCTGACGCGCAAGGCGAAGCGCTGCAAAATATTTTGTTGAGTTTGCATGATTAAAATCCATTTATTCTGCGATTATTATTTTGAAATGAAACAGCTATATATAAAAAAGCCCTTAAGATGCTTCATTCTTAAGGGCTGGCTGGATCAGGCAGCGTTACGTAGTAGCGCTACCCCCGTGACTTTTTGAATCTCTTCAAAACTTACCTCTGGTGCCAGTTCAACCAGTCGAATTCCATCAGGAGTAACATCCAGTACACCGAGGTCGGTAATAATCCGGTTCACCACAGCCTGGCCGGTCAGGGGCAGGCTACATTGCGGTACAATCTTCGGTGTGCCATCTTTGGCGCAGTGTTCCATCAAGACCACGACCTTTTGTACACCCGCGACCAGATCCATGGCACCGCCCATGCCTTTGACCTTTTTACCTGGAATCATCCAGTTGGCCAGATCACCAGTTTCAGACACTTCCATGGCCCCCAGAATGGCAATATTGACATGACCGCCACGGATCATGGCAAAGGAATCGGCACTTGAGAAAAATGAAGCACCTTTTCGCGCGGTAACCGTCTGTTTACCGGCATTGATCAGGTCGGCATCGACAGTCTCCTCGGTTGGAAATTCGCCAATCCCCAGCAGGCCATTTTCCGACTGCAGCCAGACATTGATATTTTCCGGAATATAATTCGCGACTAGCGTCGGCAGGCCAATCCCTAAATTGACATAGAAACCATCTTCAAGCTCTTGTGCCGCGCGCTGCGCCATTTCATTACGTGTCCAAGCCATGATCAAGCCTCCGCCTTTAAGGTCATCTGTTCAATACGTTTTTCCGGTTGAGCATTCAGGACTATCCGGTTCACATAAATGCCCGGAAGATGGATTTCGTCCGGATCCAGCGCCCCAATTTCGACAATTTCTTCCACTTCAGCAATGGTAACTTTGCCGGCCATGGCGCAGACCGGATTAAAGTTCTGGGCGGTTTTACGGAAAATCAGGTTGCCAGCTTTATCGGCCTTATAGGCTTTGATTAGCGCAACATCGGCAGTTAAAGACTCTTCCAGGATATATTTCTTGCCTTTAAATTCACGTTCATCCTTACCTTCGGCGATTACCGTACCCACACCGGTCGCCGTATAGAAAGCCGGAATACCGGCACCGCCAGCGCGTAATTTTTCTGCCAGCGTACCTTGCGGGGTCAGTTCAACTTCCAGTTCACCGTTTAAATATTGACGTTCAAACTCTTTATTCTCACCCACATAAGAGGAGATCATTTTTTTAATTTGTTTGGTTTCCAGCAGAAGTCCGAGACCGAAGCCGTCTACGCCGGCATTGTTGGAAATACAGGTGAGTTGCTTAGCACCTGTTTCTTTTAGTGCTGTAATCAGGGCTTCTGGAATACCACATAGGCCGAAACCACCAACGGCCAGAGTATGACCATCTTGCACCACATCCTTTAAGGCGGATTGAGCGCTGTCATAAACCTTGTTTGACATCTTGTCACCTCTATTATTGTTGTAGCAGACTTCAATCTGCTGCTTATATCCTTATGGCTTGCTTGAAAGCATTTTGCTCAAGCAAGTTTATTTTCAAGCACAGGCTTTTTGCCAATAGGCATTGGCATAATTGGATGGATTATTGCGCTGCAAGACTTCACTGATATTACGGCTGGCCTGCATCAGGGCATCCAGCTGAATACCGGTTTGAAAGCCCATATTCGAGAGCAGGTAATACAGGTCTTCAGTTGAAACATTGCCTGAAGCGCCTTTGGCATAAGGGCAGCCACCTAAGCCTGCAATGGATGAATCAAATACACGAATGCCTTGCAACAGTGACTGGTAGATATTGGCGATGGCCATGCCGTAAGTATTATGAAAATGGCCTGCCAAAACTTTAGCATCAAGTTCAGCCAGACAGGCCTCCCAGACGTTTTTCACCCGATTCGGAGTGGCCGTGCCAATGGTTTCACCCAGCGATACTTCATAACAGCCCATCTCCAGCAAACGTTGCGTGACTTTCACCACCTGTTTCGGATCAATGGCACCTTCATAAGGACAGTCCACCATGCAGGAGACATAGCCGCGCACCTTAATATCATTGGCTATGGCCGCTGCCATGACATCGGCAAACTTCTCGAAACTTTCATCAATCGAGCAGTTGATGTTCTTGCGGGTAAAGCTTTCAGAAGCAGCGGTAAATACCGCGACTTCTTTGCAACCCACAGCCAGTGCCGATTCAAAACCTTTCAGATTTGGGGTTAACAAACTGAACTGAATATTCGGATCTTGGGGTAGGCTGGCAAAGAGCACATCACTGTCTGCCATTTGCGGTACCCATTTGGCTGAAACGCAGGAGCCAACTTCGATTGACTGTAGACCGGTTTTCATCAGGTCTAGAATCAGGTTTTTCCGGTCATTCAGGGTTAGTGGCGTCTTTTCATTTTGCAGGCCATCGCGTGGCCCGACTTCTACGATTTTGACAAAATCCGTCATGCCACTTCCTCCGCCAGAGGCTGGAACTCGACCAGTTCATCACCGGCCTTGACTTGGTCACCTTTCTGGAAATATGAACTTGCAATGATGCCGTCATGCGGTGCACGAATTGAATATTCGATCTTCATGGCTTCCAGCGTCATCAGTACATCATCTTTTTTGACTTTGTCATTGGCTGCCACGAGCACCTGGGTAATGACACCTGGCATTGGCGCGATCAGATTATTTTCCGTGCCTTGTTCATCCTGATTATTAAAATCAGACTTCAGGTAATTGAACTTATAGCTTTGACCATTCTGGAATAGGGTAATGCCTTGCTCAGTCTGGCTAAAAGTCAGTTTTTGCTGTTTACCCGCCAGTTGCAACGCTAAAGTATGGGCATCGACGAGCTGACCCTGAATTTGAATTTGCTGACCATTATAACTGGCAACAAAACCTTGATCTTGGGCCTTGAACTGAATTTTCAGGTTGATGCCATTGCGTTGTAATTGCACTGTATGGCTATTTTGCTGATTCAGACGCCAGAATGCTTTTTGCTGCCACACCGGATTGCTTGGAACGGGGTTCTGTGCCTGACGTGACAGAAGTTCAATCAGCGCGGCACTGACCACCAGTTCGGTACTGATATCCGCAGAAGGTTTGAGCAGGAATTCCTCTTCACGCTGAATCAGGCCAGTATCTAAATGTGCATTTTTAAACGAATCACATAGCACCAGGCGATCTAGAAAGGCAATATTGTTACCCAGACCATCGACATGGAACTGACCCAGTGCATGGTGCATCTGGGTTAGGGCCGCTTCACGGTTTTTGCCCCAGACAATCAGTTTGGCAATCATCGGATCATAATAGGTGCTGATCTCGTCACCTTCGACAATACCGCTATCGACACGTACACAGTCACTTTGCTCCGGATAATGCAGGTAGCTGATCTGACCAATCGCAGGAATAAAGCCTTTTTCCGGTTCTTCTGCATAAACACGGGCTTCGAGTGCATGTCCATGAATCTGCAATTCATGCTGCTGCTTCGGTAAAGGTTCACCAAAGGCCACGCGCAATTGCCATTCCACCAGATCCTGTCCGGTAATCATTTCCGTCACTGGATGTTCAACCTGAAGACGGGTATTCATTTCCATGAAGTAAGCTGTGCCATCTTGCTCCACGATAAACTCGACTGTACCGGCACCGACATAGTTCACTGCACGCGCAGCATCGATTGCCGCCTGACGCATTGCCTCCAGTTTGTCTTCCGGCATTTTTGGTGCAGGCGCTTCTTCCAGCACTTTCTGGTGACGGCGCTGTACCGAGCAATCACGTTCGAACAGATGTACATAATTGCCGTGGGTATCACCAAATACCTGCACTTCAATATGACGTGGTTGAATCACATAGCGTTCAATCAGTACATCTTCATTACCAAAGCTGGAGCGTGCTTCACTTTTACATGAGGCCAGTGAACTCAGGAAGTCTTCACTGCGTTCCACCAGACGCATGCCTTTACCGCCACCGCCGGCACTGGCTTTAATCAATACCGGATAGCCAATGCTGTCTGCCTGCTGTTTCAGGAAATCTGCATCCTGATTGGTACCATGATAGCCGGGTGTTAAAGGCACACCGGCTTTTTCCATCAATGCTTTAGAGGTGGCTTTAAGACCCATTGCCAGAATGGCATCGACTGGCGGGCCAATAAATACAATATTATTGTCCTGACAGGCCAGGGCAAACTGGTCATTTTCGGACAGGAAACCATAACCCGGATGAATCGCCTGGGCACCAGTCGTTTTTGCCGCCTGAATAATACGGTCAATCTGTAAATAGCTTTGTGCTGCTGGCGATTCACCAATATAGATCGCTTCATCAGCTAGTTTCACATGCTGTGCCTGAGCATCGGCATCGGAGTAGACGGCAACGGTGGCAATTCCTAATTTCTTCGCTGTACGAATCACACGGCAGGCAATTTCACCACGGTTGGCAATTAAAATCTTCTCAAACATTGTAGGATCCTTCTCGTTGTTATGCCGTGGTCTTGATCCAAGCCGGGCTTTGTTTGTTTAAAAATGCATTCAGTCCATTTTTCGCCTCATCTCCCTGGCGAACATGGGCAATATGCTGTGCGGTTTTAAGCAGCAGATCTTCAGTCAAAACTTGTTGGTCAACCAGTTGAATCAACTGTTTGGATGCGCTCTGTGCAGCAGGACCACCCAGTAAGAGCGCTTCCACAATCTCATCAATTTTGCTGTCGAGCTGTTCTGGTGCAATCACTTCATGTGCCAGACCAATGCTTTGAGCCTGTTCCGCAGTAATCCGCTCGGCAGTCAGGAAATAACGTGAAGCTTGACGTGCACCAATTGCACGAATCACATACGGGCTGATGGTCGAAGGTGCCAGACCTAAACGTACTTCCGACGTCGCAAACTTGGCATCAGTACTGGCAATACAGATATCACAGGCCGAAGCCAAACCCATGCCGCCGCCAAAGGCAATGCCATGCACCCGGGCGATGGTTGGCTGCTTTAAAGTCGCTAGGCTTTGCAGCATTTTCGCCAGTTTTAATGCATCTGCTTCGTTGTCTGCTTGAGAAGCATGACCGGCCTGTTTCATCCAGTTTAGATCCGCGCCAGCAGAAAAACTTTTGCCACGACCCGCCAGAATCACCACGCGCACATCATCACGGCTATTTAAAGACTGGAAGCAGGCATGCAGTTCTTCAATGACTTGAGTATTAAAGGCATTGTGCAGTTCAGCACGATTAATCCAGACCGTCGCGACCTGATCCTGCTGTTCGAGCTGTAAAAATTGATATGTCATTTTGTCACCTCTTACATGCGGAACACGCCGAATTTGGTTGGCTGGATGGGCGCATTCAGGGCTGCAGCCAGACTCAAGGCTAGTACTTCACGCGATTGCGCTGGATCAATCACACCATCATCCCATAAACGCGAAGACGCATAATAAGGATGGCCTTGGCGTTCGTACTGGTCACGAATCGGCTGTTTAAACTGGTCTTCTTCTTCAGCTGACCAAGTTCCGCCTTTTTGCTCAATCTGGTCACGTTTTAAGGTCGACAAGACGCTGGAGGCCTGTTCACCGCCCATCACTGAAATACGCGAGTTTGGCCAGGTCCACATAAAGCGTGGCGAGTAAGCGCGTCCACACATACCATAGTTGCCTGCACCAAAAGAACCGCCAATCACTAGAGTCAGTTTCGGTACATTGGCATTGGCGACGGCCATCACCAGCTTAGCACCATTTTTGGCAATGCCTTCATTTTCATACTGGCGGCCGACCATAAAGCCGGTAATATTTTGCAGGAAAATCAGCGGAATATTGCGCTGGGTACACAGTTCAATAAAATGTGCGCCTTTTTGGGCAGACTCGGAAAATAGAATGCCATTATTGGCAATAATCCCGACCGGCATGCCATAGAGCTTGGCAAAACCGGTCACCAGGGTAGTGCCGAAACGTGCCTTGAACTCGTCAAAACGTGAGCCATCGACAATACGCGCTATCACTTCACGGATATCAAAAGGCTTGCGCGCGTCACTCGGCACAATGCCGTACAGTTCCGAACTGTCAAACAGCGGCGCTTCGATTTCATCTGCGGTCTTGTTTGGCTTTTTGTTCAGGTTGGCCACGATGTTGCGGGCAATCGCAAGCGCATGTTCATCATTTTCTGCCAGATGATCAGCCACGCCAGACAAACGGGTATGCACATCACCACCACCGAGATCCTCACTGGACACCACTTCACCAGTAGCTGCCTTAACCAGAGGAGGACCGCCGAGGAAGATCGTGCCCTGATTGCGGACAATAATGGTTTCATCTGACATGGCAGGAACATAAGCCCCACCGGCAGTACAGCTACCCATCACCACTGCAATCTGGGCGATACCTTGGCTCGACATACGTGCCTGATTGTAGAAAATACGGCCGAAGTGATCGCGGTCTGGAAATACTTCATCCTGTAAAGGCAAATATGCACCACCTGAATCCACCAGATAAATACAAGTCAGCTGGTTCTGTTCGGCAATTTCCTGGGCACGTAAATGCTTTTTCACTGTTAATGGATAATAAGTACCGCCTTTCACCGTAGCATCATTGGCGATGATCATGCAGGTCACACCGTTGACCTGACCAACACCAGCGACCACACCTGCGGCAGGAACATCATCCTGATACACCTGATAGGCAGCCAGCTGACCAATTTCCAGAAAAGCGGTTCCTGGATCAATCAGGTGATTAATCCGTTCACGTGGTAACAGCTTGCCGCGATCTAAATGTTTTTGGCGGGCAGTTTCGCCGCCACCGAGGGCAATCTTTTCGACTTTCTGTTTCAGGTCATCCACCAGTTGCAGCATGGCAGTCTGGTTGGTTTTAAACTCTTCACTACGTATATTGATTTTGCTCGATAACTGATTCATGACGAACATCCTTGTTTTATTCTAAGTGTTAAGGTTTAGGCTGTTTCGTTGAAAAGTTCACGGCCAATCAGCATGCGGCGGATTTCTGAAGTACCGGCGCCAATTTCATACAGTTTGGCATCACGCCATAAACGGCCGGCAGCAAACTCGTTGATATAACCGTTACCACCTAAAGTCTGAATGGTTTCACCCGCCATCCAGGTCGCTTTTTCAGCAGCATATAAAATGGCACTGGCAGCATCTTTACGCAGACTACGGCTATGTTCCGCTTTGTCACATTCAGCACCGACCGCATAAACCAGTGCCTTACATGCCAGCCAGGTCGAATACATGTCGGCAATTTTGCCCTGCATCAACTGGAATTCACCTAGCGCCTGACCAAACTGTTTACGGTCATGAATATATGGAATCACTGTATCCATACAGGCATCCATAATCCCCAGTGGGCCAGCACTCAATACAGCACGCTCATAGTCCAGACCACTCATCAAGACCTTGGTGCCATTACCGACGCCGCCCATGACGTTTTCTTTGGGTACTTCGACATTGTCAAAAAACAGCGGATAAGTGTTTGAACCGCGCATACCCAGTTTGTCCAAATGTGTGCCATGACTGAAACCTGGCATATTTTTTTCAACCAGAAAGGCGGTCATGCCTTTGGCGCCGGCCTGCAAATCGGTTTTTGCATAGACCACCAGGACATCGGCATCGCCACCATTGGTGATCCACATTTTTGAACCATTCAACAGGTAGTGATCGCCTTTGTCTTCTGCTTTCAGTTTCATGCTCACCACATCCGAGCCTGCATTCGGTTCAGACATTGCTAAGGCACCGATATATTCACCTGAAATCAGTTTAGGCAGATAACGCTGTTTCTGTTCTTCAGTACCATTTCGCTTAATTTGGTTTACACATAGGTTAGAATGTGCGCCATAGGACAGCCCAATGGACGCAGAAGCACGGGAAATTTCCTGCATGGCAATGATGTGCGCCAGATAACCAAAATTTGAACCGCCATATTCCTCACTGACTGTCAGCCCGAGCAGGCCCATCTCGCCAAATTTTTTCCAAAGGTGAGTAGGGAACTCGTTGTCACGGTCAACCTGCTGAGCAATCGGGGTAATTTCTTTGGCGCAAAATGCAGCCACTGAATCACGAAGCGCTATTAGAGTTTCATCCAAACCGAAATCCAAGCTTTGTAAATTCATTCTTCATCCATCCTGAGGTTATATTTGTTGTGTCCAAAAAAGCATTTTTGTTGTGCTTGTGGTTTTAACATACAACGAAAAAATAAAAAAGTGAATCTATATTCACAAAATGATTTACAATTCATTTTATCTTGTTGAGAATAATTTTATGAGTTATAAAAGATCATCATTGATGCAGGAACGAATGGAACAAAATCGCCTGTCGATTTTGGAATCTGCTCGTGAACTGATTATTCAAGGGGGCTTGAAGGAGGCATCGATTCAGGCGATTGCAGAGCGCGCAGGCGTTTCTACAGGGCTGGTCTATCGATATTTCGAAAGCAAAAGCCAGATTTTGATCGAGGTTTTGTCGGCCGCGATTCAGCATGAAGTCGGGATCCTGAACCATATTGCCGAGTCAGATTTGTCGCCAAAACTGAAATTGCAAAAATCTGTTACAACTTTTGTCAAGCGTGCCATGAATAGCCCCCAACTGGCGTATTCACTGATGTTCGAACCGGTTGATCCGGAAATGGAACATGAGCGTTTTCGCAGTAAGCAGCTGCTCAAGCAGAGCATTAAGGAAATTCTGGCCGAAGGAAAGGTCAATGGAGAATTCGAATTTGAAGATTTGAATACGGCAGCGTTGGGCGTAGTTGGTGCCATGACCTTTGTCGTGATTGAACCTTTAAATCCGTCCCGAAATGTCATGTTTGATCAGAAGTATAAGGATCACTTTGTCAAACAGATTGCCGATTTTTGTGTCAACGCAGTACGTCGACAGGAGGAAAATTTACAAGCATAAACGCACAAAAAACGGTACAAAGACAAGGTCGTCGTGGTCATAAAACAATTAGTAAAGTTGAAAATCAGAATTACAAAGAATCAAGGAGATCGATTCAATGACACAAGTACGGTTAAGCTATGCCTATGGAACCAGCAGCCAGCCTTTATTGGGCATGACGATTGGTGAAAAATTTGATCAGGCTTGCGAGCAGTATGCAGAACGTGATGCAGTGGTGAGCCTGCATCAGGACATACGCCTCAGTTACCGGCAGCTACAGGATCAGGTCAATGCCTTTGCCTGTCAGCTGCTGAAACTGGGTATGCAAAAAGGTGACCGTCTGGCAATCTGGTCGCCGAACTGTGTGGAATGGACCATTACCCAGTTTGCGGCCTTCAAGGCAGGCATTATTCTGGTGAACCTGAATCCGGCCTATAAAAGCAATGAGCTTGAATATGTGCTAAACAAGGTCTCCTGTAAGGGACTGGTGATTGCAGCGCAGTTTAAGACGACGGACTATCAGGAAATTCTGACTAAAATTGCACCTGAGCTGATGCAGACTGAAACTAAATTCCTCAATGCAGAGCGCTTGCCGCATTTAAAGCATGTGATTAAAATTGATGATCAGCAGCATACCGGTATCCACCGTTTTCAGGATTTACTAAGCTCGCCAAGCGCCCAAGAGCTGGAACAACTGCAACAGATCTCCAGTGAATTGCAGTTCGATGAAACGATTAATATCCAGTTTACTTCGGGCACTACGGGCAATCCGAAAGGCACCATGCTGACCCATAATAATATTTTAAATAACGGGTACTTTGTCGGTGAAGCGATTCATTTAGGTCCAGAAGACCGCGTCTGTATTTCAGTTCCTTTATTTCACTGCTTTGGTATGGTGATGGGTAATCTGGCCTGTATTACGCATGGTTCTGCCATGATCTATCCATCAGCTGTATTTAATCCGCTGGAAACCTTGAAAGCCATTCAGCAGGAAAAATGTACTGCGGCTTATGGTGTGCCAACCATGTTTATCGCCATTCTTGAGCATGAACAGTTTGACGAATTTGACCTGTCCAGTCTGCGTACCGGGATTATGGCGGGTAGTCCATGTCCGCAGGAAATTATGCAGCGCGTGATTGAGCGCATGCATATGTCTGAAATCACGATTTGTTATGGCATGACCGAAACTGCGCCAGTGAGTGCACAAAGCTCAACGGCAGACAGTGTCGAGCGACGTGTTAGTACGGTTGGCCGGGTACATCCGCATCTGGAAGTTAAAATTGTCGATGAAAATGGCAAGGTGGTGCCACGCGGTCAATTGGGCGAGCTATGTGTACGCGGTTATTCCGTCATGCTCGGTTACTGGGAAGACCAGGACAAAACTCAGGAAGTGATTGATGCTGCACGCTGGATGCATACCGGTGATATTGCTGAAATGGATGATGAAGGCTTTGTCAAAATTAAGGGCCGAATCAAGGATGTCGTCATTCGTGGCGGAGAAAACCTGTTCCCGAAAGAAATTGAAGATTTCCTTTATACCCATCCGGCAGTTTCGGACGTACAGGTAATTGGGGTGCCAGACCATAAATATGGAGAAGAGCTGTGTGCTTGTATCATCCTGCATGAAAATGATCCATGTACTGAAGAAACCATCCGTCAGTATTGTAAGGAGCATATTTCTCACAACAAAGTGCCGCGTTATGTGCGTTTCTTCCAGGAATTTCCAATGACGGCTTCAGGTAAGGCGCAGAAGTTCAAATTGCGTGAATTTATGCGTGAAGAGCTGAACTTGAAAGAGATTGCTTAAATTATATTGATGCGATTCTTAAGTGGGGCAAAGCAGTATTTAATGCATGCATTGCCTCCATTTGTATAACGGCTTCGATATCAATGTTCAGGCTTTTCTTACTTTTGATGGGCCAAAAGTAAGCAAAGTCCCTTTATTTTGCTGAAGGGACTTCCATGTCGCCGGGCCTATGATCAAATTTCAAGAAAACAGCAAATAAGATCAAGCTATAAGATTTAAATATTCAATCTATCTAAAGACCCGCCTGAGTTTTAGATTCGTGCATAGATTTAGAGTAAAAATATGGCAAAAAACTTTCACAGTGAAGTCGTTGTCGCCAGTTATGACGATCACATTCGTAAACTGATTCCCGGTTATGAACTGGTGCATCAGCAGATTGAAGCAATTCTCAGCACTGAACTCCCGGAAACCGCCCATATTTTGGTAGTGGGCTGCGGGACAGGTTATGAACTGTCTTATTTATTGCAGCGTTATCCAGACTGGACCTTTACTGCAATTGATCTATCAGCAGCTATGCTGGAACAGGCTAGTAAAAATCTGAATTCTATAGATCGACAAAGGGTGAAATTCATCCAAAGCACAATTCAGGAGTTGCATCACCCAGATACTTTCGATGCGGCGTTGGCGATTCTGGTAGCACATTTCATTCCGAATTCCGAAAAAAACAGATTTTTTCAGGCTATCCATCAGTGTCTTAAAACCAATAGTCTTGCATTGACCTATGACTTGATGCAGCCAGAAGATCAACAAGACATCAAAATTATGCAGAAGCTGGTACAACAGACCGGGTTAAGTGTAGTGCAAAGTACCAAGATGATTGAACGCTTGGAGCAGGATTTTCATTTGTTATCTACACAAAATTTTACAGCGCTTTTAACCAAAGTCGAATTTAAACAGTGCAAAATTTATTGTCAAATCATGAATTATCATGGCTTTTTGCTCAGAAAATAAAGATCAAAGAACTTTTTGCAAATTCTAAAGTTTAAGAGAATATTCAGGGAAGTATTAAAACAATGTCGGCATATTACAGTTTTATTCAGCGCGAACAGCATGCAGATGGCAGTACTACGGCTTATTACCGTTCTAATATTCATGCACAAGGTGCGTGGAATCCGCATGAGCAGCACATGGCGCCAGCCACCGGTATTCTATGCGTCGAACTGGAACAGTTTCAGCCACGTGCTGACATGCGTATTGGTCGGGTCGGGCTGGATATTTTTGGCCTGATAGCCTTTGGTGAATTTTCGATTACCACACGCATGATCCGTCCGGGTAAAACCATTGAACTGGTTGAAGCTGAAATGTGTGCCAATGGTAAAACCTGTATCGTGGCACGCGCGTGGAGAATGCTAACTTCAAATACCACGGCCATTGCTGGAGTGGAAGATTTTCCGATCGAAAGTCCAGAATATTTACCGGTTTGGGAGGGTATGCGCTGCTGGCCGGGCGGTTATATCCAGAGTATTGAAACCCGGGCACATGCCGACCATCGTGCAGGCAAGGGCATTGTCTGGCTAAGAAATTCGCTGGACATGGTAGAAGGTCAACCGACGACAGACTTTAGTCGTTTGCTCGGTATGGTCGATACGGCCAATGGCATTGTGCCACGTCAGGACCCGAATTCCGGTTGGGGATTTCCGAATCTGGACCTGCAGATTCATATGCACCGTCTGCCGCAGGGTAAATGGCTGGGACTGGAAGTGGTGCAGCAATATGGTGAAGATGGTATCGGTCTGACTAGCGGGATTCTGCATGATGTTCATGGACCTTTTGGCCGAAGTGAACAGATTCTGACCCTGCGAAAGTTCTAAAGCCTATTCAAAAACATCAAGGCCAATTGCCTCAATCTGTATTTATTGGCATGCTGTGCGTAATTTATCAGGAAGAACAGCAGATGCGGATCAGTATGATTGGGGCAGGGCGAGTGGCATATCATCTTGCCCTTGTATTGTCAGCACAACATGAGATCGTACAGATCTACAGTCGAACCCTAGAAAAAGCACAGCAACTGGCTGAGCAATTTAAAGCTCAGGCAATCGCTGAGCCTGAACAGCTGGATCATGAGGTGGATCTGGTCATTATCGCGGTCAGTGATCAGTCGATTGCCAGCGTCATTGAACAGATTCATCCATATCTGCAGCAGAATCTGATCGTACATACCTCTGGCAGTACCCATCTCGATTTACTGAAAAATGTGCATGCGCGTGCAGGCGTATTTTATCCTTTACAGACCTTTAGTCTGGAACGCCAGATTGATTGGCAGCAGACGCCACTGTTTATTGAGGCGATGAATGAGCAGGACCAAATTCTGTTATTAGAACTGGCAAATAGCCTAAGCAATCGCGTTTATACTTATAGTTCTAGTCAACGTCTCAGTTTGCATCTTGCAGCGGTATTTGCCTGTAATTTTGCCAATTATTGTTATGACATGGCCAAGCAGGTGGTTGATGCACAACAGGTCGATTTTAGCCTGCTGTATCCCTTGATGCTGGAAACCGCCAATAAAGCCACTCAGAATGATCCCAAACAAATGCAGACCGGTCCAGCGATGCGTGGTGATCAGAATATCTTGAATATGCATCAGCAGATGTTAGCCAATATGCAGCGGGAAGATTTACAAAATGTCTATCAGTTGTTGAGCCAGCAGATTCTCACGCGTCATCAGAAATGAAGAATCTGAAGATTTATCTACGGAGAAGGGCTCAAAGATAAATTTTCTCCATAAAAAAGCGCTGATTAATCAGCGCTTTTTTGAATCTTGGATTAAGAAATTTTCTTGAAGATAAAATCATTAATCTTGTGACCGGCTTCAATCCCGCGACGTTCAAACTTGGTTTGTGGACGCCATTCCGGACGAGGGTAGCTGTTGCCTTTGCCCGCCAGATTTTCCAGTCGTGGACGTTCTTCCAATACTTCAATCATCCATTCCGCATACGGTTCCCAGTCCGTTGCAGCATGGAAAGTTCCGCCAAGTTCTAGCTTTTGCTCCACCAGTGGCATACGGTCATGCGAAACAAAACGGCGTTTAAAATGACGCTTTTTCTGCCATGGATCCGGGAAATACAATTGCACAGTATTGATACTATTGTCTGGCATTTCACGTAATACCTGAATTGCATCAGCATCCAGCACACGTAAGTTCGTTAGGCCTTCAACACCTGCTTCATACACGCACTGCGCAATTCCAGGTACATGGACCTCAATCCCGACAAAGTTTCGCTCAGGATTGGCTTTGGCCATCAATACCAGTGAACGGCCCATACCAAAACCGATTTCTACAGTCAAAGGACGTTCAGGATGTTCAAAGTGCTGACGTAAATCGCCCACTGGATATTCCAAAATTAAGTGACCATATTGTTCAAGCGCAGTACGTTGAGAGGTATTCAGCGGCATTGAGCGGCGCATAAACGTCACGATTTCACGGTGCTCGCTTAAGTTTTCCAGCTCCACGACTTGCTGGTCTAATTGATCGTTCGACATAACTTTGGCAAATCTAAAAATTCAGAATGCGGTATTTTAAGTCCTGAGCCGAGCAAGTCAAACTTTTCTCGGTATTTCTCCATAAAAATTGGCGAGATCTTCCAGATAAAATAAAAGAGCCAATTGAGGCTCTTTTATTAATCACCGTTCATCAGCTACTAAACCGGTCAATCAGTGTACTGCTGGCTTCATTTAAACCGATCACTGTTACGTCTATATTTTGGGCTTTAAACTTCTGAATCACGTTATTCAGCATATTGACCGAAGTCACGTCCCAAATATGCGCATGGGTCAGATCCAGTTCGACATGCTCAAGCTTCTCTTTAAAATCAAAGAACTGATAGAATTTTTCTGTACTGCTGAAGAAAATTTGTCCAGAAATAACATAGCTACGTGAATGGGCTGCATTTAAATACGTATAGACATGTACAGTTCTTTCCAGTTTATTAATAAAAAACAGGGCAGAAAGCAGCACGCCGACAAATACACCGAGTGCCAGATTATGAGTGGCAAGCACGACAATAATCACCGCAATCATCACGGTATTAAATTCCAGCGGATGTTTGCTGAATTGTTTGATCGCTCCCCATTGAAAGGTGGTAAATGCCACCATAATCATGATCGCAACCAGCGCTGCCATTGGAATATAAGCCAGCCAGTCTTTCAAAAAAACCACGAGACAGAGTAGAAACACACCAGCGACCAGAGTCGATAAACGGGTACGTGCCCCTGAAGACACATTGATAATGGATTGGCCGATCATGGCACAACCGGCCATCCCACCCATAAAGCCACTGACAATATTGGCCATACCCTGACCACGACATTCCTGATGACGGTCACCTTCAGTTCCGGTCACTTCATCAATGACCGTAGTGGTCATCATGCTTTCCAGCAAACCGACAGTCGCCAAGGTAAAGGAATAAGGCAGGATAATTTGCAAGGTTTCCAGATTGAGTGGAATTTCTGGAATCAGGAATACTGGCAAAGTATCCGGGAATTGTCCAAGATCGCTCACGGTACGCATATCTGCACTTAACAACAGCGCCAACCCGCTTAATACGATAATACAGATTAAAGGTGAGGGAATGGCTTTGCCAATTTTCGGGATATACGGAAACAGATAAATAATTGCCAGACCAATCGCAATAAACAGATAACCGGTGCTATCCATCCTGTTAATTTCCGGGATTTGTGCCACAAATATCAGGATCGCCAAGGCATTCAAAAATCCGTATACCACCGCCTGCGATACAAAGCGCATTAATTTAGCGACTTTAAAATAACCCGCAATGACCTGAATGATGCCGGTCAGAATTGTGGCAGCCAACAGATATTGCAAACCATGTTCTTTTACCAAGGTAATCATCAAAAGTGCCATTGCGCCTGTAGCCGCAGAGATCATGGCAGGACGGCCACCAAAAAAGGCAATGGATACTGCAATGCAGAAAGAGGCATATAAACCGACTTGCGGATCGACACCGGCAATGGCAGAGAAGGCAATTGATTCAGGAATCAGGGCAAGTCCCACCACCAGACCTGCCAATACATCTGTGCGGATATTGGAAAACCATTCTTCTTTTTTCAGGCTAATCACGAAATATCATCTAAATTTGGAAAACCTGTGTATGTTAAACAGATAGAGATAAAAATCTACACAAGATTGACTTGCAAAAGCCCGGAATATCCTGAATATTGAATGAGTAACTGCCCTGAGGTGACAGTTACGCTTTTTTGCAATTTACAGGTTTGATCACTTGAAAGTTTGTCAGAAGCGATTTAAAACATTGAGAAGTGTATAACAAGGATCAGAAATGAAGCTTTACTATTCACCAGGTGCCTGCTCACTGGCAGCACATATTATTTTAAATGAAATTAATGTCGATTTTGATTTGGAACGTGTTGATTTAAAAACACATAAAACAGAAAAAGGTACGGATTATTACGAAGTTAATCCTAAAGGCTATGTACCAGCGTTAGAAATTAACCCTGGTCTGATCCTGACAGAAAATGTTGCAATTCTACCGTTTCTTGCTCAACACGATCCAAAACAAGATCTGATTCCACCATCGGGCATGGGACGTGCCAAAGTGCTGGAATGGTTAGGTTATCTGAACTCTGAACTACATGATGCCTATGCGGTGTTCTTCGGTGGCAAGTTATCCGACGATGAAAAGAAAAAAGCCTATGCAGAGATTGATCGACTATTGAGTTATATCGATAAAGCGATTGGTGAATCGGACAATGATTATCTGGTGGATGATAACTTTGGGCCTGCGGATGCCTATCTATTTGTCTTGACCAACTGGTCGAACCAGATTGAGCATGATTTGAGTCCATATAAAAATATTATTCATATCCGTAATAAAGTGGCAGAACGTCAGTCTGTACAGATTGCCATGCGTGATGAAGGTCTGATTCCTTAATTACTGGAAAAAATAAAGGACTCAATTGAGTCCTTTATTTTTGTTGATGAAAATTTATTTAAAGAAATAGCCGGTTTCCGGCGAGCTGGCATTGGCCATACGCTTGCGCGGCATACGGCCTGCAAGAAAAGCTTCTCGGCCTGCTTCAACGGCTTTTTTCATCGCAGATGCCATCAAGACCGGATTTTGCGCTGCCGCAATCGCTGTATTCATGAGTACGCCGTCACAGCCCAGTTCCATCGCAATCGCAGCATCACTGGCTGTACCGACACCGGCATCGACCAGAACCGGGACTTTGGCATTTTCCTTGATGATTGACAGGGTGTGTGGATTCAGAATGCCCAGACCAGAACCAATCAGGCTACCCAGTGGCATAATCGCGACACAGCCCATGCTTTCCAGCTCTTGCGCCACGATCGGATCATCCGAGGTATAAACCATGATCTCAAAGCCATCGTCAATCAAGGTGCGCGCAGCTTTCAGTGTTTCGGTTACGTTTGGATAAAGTGTCTTTTCATCACCCAAAACTTCAAGTTTGACCAGATTGTGGCCATCGAGCAACTCACGCGCTAGCATACAGGTGCGGACGGCACTATTGGCATCGAAGCAACCTGCAGTATTCGGCAAAATGGTATATTTTTCCGGAGGAATCACTGATAGCAGATTCGGCTGGTCAGGATCTTGGCCAATATTGACCCGGCGAATAGCGACAGTGACAATCTCTGCACCACTGGTTTCAATAGCCTGCTGAGTTTGATTTAAATCTTTGTATTTGCCTGTGCCTACCAAAAGGCGTGACTGGAATTGGCGTGAACCAATCTGTAATAAATCTTGCATAATTGTCCCGAGTATTAGCCGCCACCGACTGCGTGAATAATTTCGATTTTGTCTGTATCGCAAATCGGCGTATCGCCCAATCTGCTTTTAGGAATAATCATTTCGTTGACTTCAACTGCAAAACGCTTACCCTCAAGCGCCATACTCTGAATCAGTTCCAGCAGATTCTTGCAGTGAGTTTCGTGTTGTTCGCCATTGATGTAAATCATCATTCTAGCAACCCTCCATGATTAAGTGTTGTTCAGACTTATCTGGCGTATTTTAAAGCATTCCAGGCCAGAATTAACCATCCGGCAATCATTAAAGCGCCGCCGATGGGCGTAATAGCACCTAAACCGCGGGGTAATCCTAAGGCCATGATATACAGTGAGCCAGAAAACAGTAAAATGCCGACCTGAATCAGACCGAAGCTCCATTGAATGGGCAATGCAGGGATGACTTTCGCCAGTAAAGAAAGAATCAGTAGTCCTAAGGCATGATAGAAAAAATAATCCGTTGCCGTTTGCCACCAGCCGAGCTGTGCTTCAGTCGCCCGCGCTTTTAAACCATGTGCACCAAAAGCACCGAGCATGACTGCAAGTGCCAAATTAAGTGCTGAAATCGCAATCCACATTTGAATTGATCTTCCTGATAAAGTTTGCGCTCAACCTTAGCATAAATTCAAAATGCGGACATAAAAAAGCCTTCATCAAAGAAGGCTTTTTCGAGGTAAATCAGTAACAGAATTTGGTGTTAATTGGATGACATCGCCACTTTAATTTTTTCCATGGCATTTTTTTCCAGCTGACGAATACGCTCCGCAGAAACATTATATTCGGCTGCAAGCTCATGCAGGGTCGATTTCTCGTCATCTAGCCAGCGACGCTGCAAGATATTACGTGAACGATCATCTAGCTGATCCATGGCTTCATGCAGGGCAGAGGTGCTTTGCTCCTCATAGTCTTCATTTTCAATCAGACGAGCCGGGTCATAACGATTATCTTCAAGATATAACGCTGGTGCCACATGGGTGGAACCTTCATCATCGTCATCGCTTGATGCATCAAAAGCCGCATCATACGCCGTCAGACGGCCTTCCATTTCCAGTACTTGTTCTGGTGTGACATTTAAATCATTGGCAATAGACTGTGCTTCTGCGAGCGTCAACTTTTTCGATGATTTCTTCAGGCTGCGCAGATTAAAGAACAGTTTACGTTGCGCTTTAGTGGTGGCGATTTTCACAATACGCCAGTTACGGATCACATATTCGTGAATTTCCGCCTTGATCCAGTGCACGGCAAATGACACCAAACGTACACCCATATTCGGGTCAAAACGTTTCACAGCTTTCATCAGACCCAGGTTGCCTTCCTGAATCAGGTCACCTTGTGGTAAACCATAACCGGCATAACTACGTGCAATATGTACTACAAAACGCAAATGCGACATGACCAACATTTTCGCTGCATCTAAATCTTGGTCATAGTAATAGCGTTCAGCCAACTCTTTTTCTTGTTCGGCCGTTAAAATCGGAATCTGATTGACAGTGCTGATATAAGCACCGAGGTTGACACCTGGCGCCGATAATGACAGGGGCATCAACTGATTGCGGCTGTCACTCATGTGTTCTCCTTGAAGTGCGGGATAACCCTAAACTAGGTTTTATCTTAATCCAATCTCTCCGCAAATAATGGATATTTGGGTAGAGAAATGTAAAAAAGTATACGAAAGTGAAGATCAACAGTTTAATTGAAAATTTTTAAGATTCAATTAAGTAGTGAAATTCTGTATCAGAAATTTTTTTAAATTCAAGCTTGAGCTGATGTAGCTGACAATAGCGACTGACATCCGTCTGGCTATGCGGATCAGATGATTTCAATAGGAACGTTTTCTGATTTCCGGCCTTTAATGCACGCTTTAACATTAATAGCGGCATTGGGCACGGTTTTCCCATAGCGTCTATAAGGCTGAATTGCGCTGGATCTTCGAACATTGCGGTTTCATTTAGATAGCAGAAAAGGCTATAAATAGTAGCAAATATGATGCCAGAACCAAACTGGTTTCAGAAAAAGAAGATCTAGATGACTTTATAAAGTCTTTTGACAATTTTCATGAAAAAAATAACTAAATCAAACAGAACATGCTAAAAAAAATCTATTAATTGTGATAAACCCATGTTAAGCTCGTTGCGTATTTGGGACTTTGAATAAACAAAGTGATTGTTTTTCACCCTATTACATAAATGGATGTAACCGGGATTTTGTTGATAGTTTTACAGAATGATTACAAGCTTAAAAATAATATTTTCAAACTTGTTTGCTCTGCTGTTTGCAACACCGGGTGGTCCTTCTTTTAGTTTCAATGAGGATTAACTTATGACAGCTGCTCGCGAACAAGGCGTAGTTAAGTGGTTTAACGATACTAAAGGCTTCGGCTTTATTCAACGTAACGGCGGCGATGACGTATTTGTTCATTTCCGTGCTATCCAAGGTGACGGTCACCGTTCACTTCGTGACGGCCAACGTGTTGAATTCAGTGTTGTTAAAGGCCAAAAAGGCTTTCAAGCTGAAGAAGTTCAACCATTAGACTAATCTTCGGATTAAGCTAAAAAGAAAACGCTCCAATATAACTTGGGGCGTTTTTTGTTTATACTATCCCTATCTTAGTGATTACCCAATTAGAGCACCGCTTTATGTCATCTGGTTTTGAAACCTTAAATTTACATCCCAATCTAAAAAAAGCGATTGATGCTTTAGGCTTTACCACCATGACGCCTATCCAGCAGAAGGTTTTAAAATTCACGCTGGCAGGACATGATGCCATTGGCCGTGCACAGACAGGTACAGGTAAAACTGCTGCCTTTTTAATTAGTATCATGAATGATCTATTAAATAATCCGATTCAGGAACAACGCTATCGTGGTGAGCCGCGCGCGCTGATTTTGGCACCGACCCGTGAACTGGCATTGCAGATCGAAAGCGATGCACAGGATCTGGCGAAATATGCCGGTCTCAATGTGGTGACTTTGCTAGGTGGTGTGGATTTTGACAAGCAAAAGAACCAGCTTAATAAAGCGCCTGTCGATATTATGGTGGCAACACCGGGTCGTCTGATTGATTTTGTAGAACAAAAAGAAGTCTGGCTGGATCAGATTGAATTTTTGGTCATTGATGAAGCTGACCGCCTATTGGATATGGGCTTTATTCCTTCAGTAAAGCGCATTGTGCGTTTCTCGCCACGTAAAGAGCAACGTCAGACTTTAATGTTCTCTGCTACTTTTAGTTACGATGTGTTGAATCTTGCGCAACAATGGTTATTTGAACCGGTCACAGTTGAAATTGAACCGGAAAAGAAAACCAATGCCGATGTCGAGCAGCGGGTTTATATGGTCGCAAAGGCGGACAAATATAAATTATTGCAAGAAATCCTGCGTGATGAGCCGATTGAAAAAGTCATGATTTTTGCCAACCGTCGTGATCAGGTGCGCAAACTTTATGATCATTTAAAACGTGATGGCTATAAAGTAGTGATGCTGTCTGGCGAGATCGCTCAGGACAAACGCCTGAAAATGCTGGACCAGTTCAAAAATGGCAAACATAACATCATGATTGCAACGGATGTTGCAGGTCGTGGCATCCATGTTGATGGTGTATCGCATGTGGTGAACTTCACCTTGCCGGAACAGTCGGATGATTATGTACATCGTATTGGTCGTACCGGTCGTGCGGGAACCAGTGGTGTGAGTATCAGTTTCCTTGCAGAAGATGATGCGTTCTATCTGCCAGAAATTGAAAAAGCCATTGGTCAAAAATTGCCTTTGACCCGTCTGGAAGGTTATTGTTAATCCAGACCATCGAAAAACCGCTCTTGAAGAGCGGTTTTTTATTGCGCTATGGTTTATTAGCTTATTTGGCCTGACAGTGGAATGTAAGAACCGTCTGATAATCATCATTCTGGTTTAAACCGGTATTGGTACCTGCGATATTCCCGAGAACGGTAGCTGCTGCCTGGATCATCTGACCTGTTTGTTCATCGACCACGCCTTTTAAAGCGCCGTTATAAGCTGTCTTTTCATCCACAATAATTGGGGTTGATCGAGAGCCACAGGCTTTATTGGCCGCAGTAATCGCATTGTTTTTCGAGGTCAGTTGATTTTTACCTAATC
Organism: Acinetobacter lwoffii; assembly: GCF_024129115.1. GTDB lineage: Bacteria > Pseudomonadota > Gammaproteobacteria > Pseudomonadales > Moraxellaceae > Acinetobacter > Acinetobacter lwoffii_T. The sequence goes on along the minus strand of NZ_JAMXXO010000008.1, from coordinate 54,301 downwards.
CGGTCACCTCATACTGGTTATTTTCCTTTTGCACTGCCAATGCAGTCGGGTTTGAGGCACAGGCAGTAAGCAGTAATGCGGAAATAGCCAATCCGCTGAAAGTGATTGTTTTTTTCATCATGAAATCTCAAGTAAATACGATGCTGAATATTTCAACACAGCAAGCAGCGCAGATTTTGTAGCTGTTGTATAGGTTTGGCAATTTTTGGTATAGCTCTATGTGACTTAGGTGAAAAATAGAGCAGCACAGGATTGAAAAACCAAGCAACTTTATCTTCAAATTGTGATGAGCGTGCTGAATCGCTATGAAGTTTCTAGCGTATTTTTCTTTGAATATGCTAATCTTGAGTATGGTTTTTTAAGTGTAGATATACAAGGCAATGACGGAATCTGCGATTGACATCGTTCATCAAAATATTCACCAACGGCAATCGATTGGTCATCTGCTGGCACCCGCACCCAATGCAGAACAACTGGAAAGAGCCTTTCAAGCGGCATTAACTGCACCCGATCATCATCGGCTCAAGCCGACCACATTTGTGGTGGTTCCAGATAATCAGCGTGAAGCTTTTGGAGGGTTGCTGTCGCAGGCGCTCGTCGATTTGGGTGAAACTGAAACAGCGCAGATTGAGCGGGTCAAGAATCATCCATTTCGTGCGCCTTTATTGGTGCTTGCCTTAACGCGTTTGCAGGATCATCCTAAAGTTCCGCATTTTGAACAAATCCTTAGTTCAGGCGCAGCCATTCAGAATTTTCTGTTGTCACTTCAGGTTCAGGGTTTCTCGACCATGTGGCGTAGCGGTGCTGTAGTCGAGTCTGGCCTGTTTAAGCAGGCATTGGGAATTTCAAAAGATGATCTGGTCTCAGGTATTATTTATATTGGCACTGCAGCAAAAGCAATTCCAGCACGCGCAGAGATTCAAACCGGTGATTTTGTCAGTTATTGGAACCAGAACAGCTAGTTTGCAGGGTATAACAGGATATTAAAAAATAAGATGTCAGAATTAAATTTCTCAAAACTGGTAGAACCGGTTGCAGTTGATCATAAGACAGCTTTAAGAGTCACGGTATTGGGTGGGGGCAGCTTCGGTACTGCAATGGCCAATACTGCAGTGCGTAATGGTTGCAATACCATGATCTGGATTCGTGATGAAGCAGTTGCGGCAGATATTAATGCCACCCATATCAATAAACGCTATTTGCCAGATTTTAAGTTAGAAGAAAATCTGCTGGCGGTGTCAGAACTAGAACAGGCTGTGCGTGATCGAGATATTATTTTAGTCGCTATTCCGAGCCATTCTTTCCGGGATGTCTTGCATCAAATCAAACCTTTTATTACATCGCAAGCCGTGATCTCGCTGACCAAGGGTATTGAAGCCAAAACCTTTAGTTTCATGAGCGATATTATTCGTGAAGTGTTGCCTGAAGTGCCTTATGGTGTGTTATCAGGACCGAATCTGGCCAAGGAAATTGTGGCAGGACAGCCGGCAGGAACCGTGATTGCCAGCCAGTCCGAGCTGGTGCGTTATGCGGTACAACAAGCCCTACATAGTGCCTTGTTCCGCGTATTCGCCAGTGATGATGTGCATGGGGTAGAACTCGGGGGCGCATTAAAAAATATCTATGCTGTCGCGATGGGCATGGCTGCTGCGTATAACGTGGGTGAAAATACCAAGAGTATGATCCTGACCCGTGCTTTGGCCGAAATGAGCCGTTTTGCAGTAAAACTCGGTGCAAATCCGCTGACCTTTCTTGGGCTTTCAGGTGTGGGTGATTTGTTCGCAACCTGTAGCAGTCCGCTCAGTCGTAATTATCAGGTGGGTTACGCACTTGGCAAGGGTAAGACTTTGGAGCAGGCAACAACTGAACTGGGTCAAACGGCAGAAGGGATTAATACCATTTTGCAGGTCAAGGCACGTTCGGAAGAACTCGATGTGTATATGCCGATTACTTCGGCCTTGTATGATGTGATTTTTGAAGGTGCGCCGCCACTCAATATTGCCTTGTCATTGATGAAAAATGGTCATCGCAGTGATGTTGAATTTGTCTTGCCACATCATCAAGTCTGATCTATAACACAGGGACTGTCTGCGAATTGTCATATCAGCTAGTTAACATGCAGGCAAAAGAATATAAGGAAATCAAATGCAACTGACTTTAGTTCGACATGGCGAGGCCGCACCACCGGTCAATGGTAATGACACCAAGCGACCTTTAACGGAGCGTGGTCATCAACAGGCTGAGCAGACTTCACAGTTCTTAAAGGATCTGATTAAGCCTGAAGTCTTTGTGGTCAGTCCGTTATTGCGTGCGCAGGAAACTCTGGCACATTTGCAGCAGTATTTTAAAGATGTGCCGGTGGTGATCTGTAATACCATCAAACCGGATGATGATGCCAAAGTCGCAGTGGAATGGTTGTCGCAACTGCCTTATGAGTCGATTGCAGTGGTGTGTCATATGAATGTGGTGGCACATATGTCTTCCATTCTGCTGGCTGAATCTTTTCAACCTTATGCATTGGCAGAAGCACGTATTTATGATCAGGCGGTGATTGCCCCTGGCTTATCCACACAGATAAAAAGCTTTAGTCCTACACTATAAAAAATTAATTAAAACGGCAGAACACAATCAATGTTGTATTTATGGATGCCTGAAGCCAATGGGGTTTGGCAATGGTCAACTGGGGAATTCTGGAACACTGCGGACACATTAGAACAGCTGATTCAGGATATACAGGCTCATCATGGCGAAGAGGCGGTGGTATTTTTCCCGAGCCGTCATGTGCAAATTTTGCAGCAGACCTTGCCCAAGAGCCAATATAAGAAAATGGGCAATGATGGCATTAAATATTTGCTCGAAGAATATGTGGTGCTGCCGGTAGATGCCATGAAAGTGCTGCATCATTTTCAGCAGCCGGATCAGATCAGCATTATGGGAATTGCGAATTCTACGCTTGAGACCTTGCAACATGCTTTAAGCCTGATCCCGGTCAAGCTAGCAGCTTTGTTGCCGGACTTTTTAGTGCTGCCGGTTCCTGATGCCAATCATCGTGTGATTGCTCAAATTGGTGGGCGTTTGCTGGTGCGCGAGTCGGAATATATCGGTCAGTCGCTAGATGATCTAAGCCTTTATCTGGATTATCAGTCCAAGGACCTCAGCTATAAGGTGAGCAACCTGAATCAGGAGCAGTTGCGTAGTCTTGAAGCACTCATCACTCAGGAGCAACTGGAGTCTTTCCAATATGGTATTCCTGTACTGAAAAAACCAAAACAGCATCCGTTTAATATATTGCCTAAAGCAAAATCTGATGGTGCTATTTCCGGTTACTGGAAAGCCTGCGCGGCAGTTTTTCTGGGTATTTTGGTATTGCAGTTTAGTTATGATGCTGTGCGCTGGTATCAATATAAAAAAGTGGCGAATCAGACTGCCGCGCAAGCCATTGACCAGTTTAAATACTGGTTTGGACAAAATTATCCGGTCACTGAGCAGAATATCAAAAGTCAGTTTGAAGGGCAGTTGCGTCAAAGCCAGATTGCAGATACGCATGCATTACAGCTGATTAGTCGGGTGGGGCCTGTCTTGATGCAAAATCAGATTGTGGCACAACGGGTAAATTATGATACTTCTGTGCTAAGTATGGAGCTTAAGGCTAATTCATCAGAAACGTTAAATGCACTGACCACGCAATTGAGCCAGCAAGGTTTTAAGGTGGAGCTGGGGAATATTCAGGCCAGCGGAACAGCTGCGATCGGACTGGTGAGGATTCAATAATGAAAGGCCTTGAAGCGCTACAAAATCGTATGGATCAGTCTTTTGAAAAACTGAGTGATTATCTGGACAGCTTGTCGGTACGTGAACGGGTAATGGTAATTTTTACCACTGTTTTTGTGATTGTGGCGGCAGTCGGTTCTGCACTCTGGTATATGCATCAGGCGGCAGATACCCAGCAAAAACGCTTAAATCAGCTGAAAGATACCATTGTTTGGATGCAAAGTAATGCAGTAACCATGAAACCGGCTGGGGACACCCAACTGGATGCAGCGGAGAAAGTACAGCGAGTCGCACAGCAGCAAGGATTGTCGGTGGCTTCCCAGCAAATGGAAGGAAAAATTCAATTGGCGGTCATGCATGAAAATTATGCAGTACTGGCAAATTTCCTGACTCAGCTGGCACAAATGGGGCTAAGTATCGAGAAAATGGAACTAAATAATGAGGCAGGACAGATTAAATTAACGGCGACCATACAATAAACGGTAAAAATAAAGATTTGCAAAGCATGGTTTTTTTGTCAGCCTATGCCTATAATATGCCGACTTAAAAAGCAGTAGACTTTTCTGGATATGTTGTATTCTCTAGCCCGCCCTTTGTTGTTTTCTTTAGCACCAGAGCGTGCACATGAGCTGACATTATCACTATTGAAATCATCCCATAAAATGGGCTTGATGCGTCAAAATGTTGCTGCGAAACCTGTGACCTGTATGGGAATCGAATTTCCCAATCCGGTAGGTCTTGCGGCAGGTTTGGACAAAAATGGTGCCTATATTGACGCCCTTGCCGGTCAAGGTTTTGGTTTTATTGAAATTGGTACCATTACCCCGAGACCGCAAGCTGGCAATCCTCATCCGCGTTTATTTCGTTTGCCACAGGTCAAAGCCATTATTAACCGTATGGGCTTTAACAATGATGGCGTGGATCAGCTGGTTGAAAATGTCAAAGCGGCCAAATTTAAAGGCATTCTCGGTATTAATATCGGTAAAAACGCTGATACTCCGGTAGAAAAAGCAGTAGATGATTACCTCATCTGTTTAGAAAAAGTCTATAATTATGCTTCTTATATTACCGTCAACATTTCTTCTCCCAATACCAAAAACCTGCGCAGCCTGCAAAGTGGTGATGCACTCACCGAACTGCTGGAAACACTGAAGAAGCGTCAGCTTGAATTGGCTCAGGAATACCAGCATTATGTACCTTTGGTACTGAAAGTGGCGCCTGATCTGGATAACAGCGATATTGCCTTTATTGCCAAGCAATTATTGCAATTCAAGATTGATGGCCTGATCGTGACCAATACCACACTGTCACGTGAAGGTGTAGAGGGTCTGGAGCATGCAGAGGAAGCAGGTGGTTTGTCTGGCGCGCCAGTATTTGAGAAAAGTACCGCATGTCTGGCTACATTTGCTGCGGTATTAAAAGGACAAATTCCATTGATTGGTGTGGGTGGTATTCTTTCAGGTGCAGATGCTGCTGCCAAGAAACAGGCAGGCGCCAGCCTTGTACAGGTTTATAGTGGCCTCATCTATACTGGACCTAAACTTGTAAAAGATTGTGTAGACGCACTTTAAATCCTATGAATGCCATTGATATCTTTCTACTGATTATCTTGCTCATTGGAGGGCTCAACGGTTTGCGTCAAGGATTTATTAAAGCCTTTGCGAACTTAGTGGGATGGATCTTTGCCCTGATTGTTGCGGCAAAATATTCAACGCTACTTGCGCCGTCTATGGTTGCTCTGAGTACAGATCCAGTCGTACAAAAGATTGCGGCCTTCGCTTTTATCGTCCTGCTGATTGTAGTTCTGACCTGGATCGTTACTGCACTGTTGAACCGTATTTTAAAGAGTCTTAAACTGGGCCCTCTCAACCGTCTGGCGGGTGGTGTCTTTGGTAGCCTGAAAGGTTTGCTGATTGTTCTGATTACCATGCAGGGAATTGGCCCGTGGGTAGAAAGCTCACCTCATTGGAAACAGTCCAAGTTTATTCAAGCCTTATTGCCTTATGCACCTTGGGCGACTCAAATGTCGAAAGAAGCCGCGAATGGCGCACTACAACATATCAAGCCTGAAGGGACATCGAAACCTTCAGCTTCATCATCTGAAACATCGTCCAAGTCTGGAGCTGCAGATGAGTCTACAAATAATCCTTTTTATTAATCCTAGCTTGTCTGCGAGGTTGCTATGTGTGGAGTAGTTGGTATAGCTGGTAAATCACCCGTTAACCAAATGTTGTTTGATGCATTAACGATGTTACAACATCGTGGACAAGATGCAGCTGGGATCGTGACATGTGATGAAGGACGTTTATTCCTGCGCAAAGACAATGGTATGGTGCGTGATGTATTCCATACCCGTCATATGCGTGCTTTGAAAGGAAATTACGGTATTGGTCATGTGCGTTATCCAACAGCCGGTTCATCGAGCAGTGCTGAAGCACAGCCGTTTTATGTGAACTCACCGTACGGGATTACCTTGGCACATAATGGTAACCTGACCAATGCCGAAGAAATTCATGATGACCTGTTCAAAACTGACTTGCGTCATATGAACACTGATTCTGATTCAGAAGTCCTGTTAAACGTGTTTGCGCATGAACTGCAAAAACATGGCAAACTGGTACCGACGTCGGAAGATATTTTCCATGCGGTAACACGTGTGCATGAGCGTTGTAAAGGTGCTTATGGCGTGGTGGCGATGATTACCGGTCAGGGTCTGGTAGGCTTCCGTGATCCAAATGGTATTCGTCCATTGATCTACGGTTCGCGTGAAACTGAACAGGGTATGGAGTATATCATTGCTTCTGAGTCGGTTGCGATTACTGCGCTGGGCTTTAAAGTTGAGCGTGATATTTTGCCTGGTGAAGCGGTATTTATTGATTTAGAAGGTAACTTCTTCACCAAGCAATGTGCAGTGAATGCTGAATACCGTCCTTGTATTTTTGAATATGTTTATTTTGCCCGTCCAGATGCCATCATTGATGGAATCTCGGTGTATAAAGCACGTTTAAAAATGGGTGAGAAGCTGGCGCAAAAGATTCTGCGCGAGTGGGGTGAAGAGCATGATATTGATGTGGTGATTCCGATTCCGGATACTTCACGTACTTCTGCATTGGAACTTGCCAATATGCTGGGTGTGAAATTCCGTGAAGGTTTCATGAAAAACCGTTACATTGGTCGTACCTTCATTATGCCTGGTCAGCAGCTGCGTAAAAAATCGGTACGTCAGAAACTGAACCCGGTTGAGCTTGAGTTTAAAGGTAAAAATGTACTGTTGGTGGATGACTCGATTGTCCGTGGTACAACCTGTAATGAAATTATCCAGATGGCTCGTGATTCTGGCGCGAAAAAAGTATTCTTTGCTTCTGCAGCACCGATGGTGAAATATCCAAACGTTTATGGTATTGATATGCCGGCGAAATCTGAGCTGATTGCATCGGAACGTAGCGTGGAAGAAATCCGTGAAATTATTGGTGCTGACCGTCTGATTTTTCAGGATCTGGAAGATTTGAAAGATGCGGTAAGAACCACCAAGGTGCCGGACGTCAAAGACTTTGATTGTTCAGTGTTTGATGGCATCTATGTTTCGGGTGGCATTGATGCGCAATATCTGGATGACCTACAGCAAAAACGTAGTGACAGTGCCATGAAAGAAAGCAATTATATTGATGTCAATATTGATGCAGCCTCAGTGGATTTGACTGGTGTACGCGAAGTCTAAGTAGTTAAAATCATCATGAAAAAGCGGGAATTTCCCGCTTTTTTGTTTTATGATGAGCCCATTGAAAATTATCATTTTAGGGTTCTGCATTGCGAAACGTAGGATACGATTTTATAAAAAACAAAAATATAGTACTACCTGTAAGTTTTTGCCTGATTGCAATTCTGTTGACTATTTTTATTATTAATACCGTTGTTGGTCTCTTTGTTTTTTATACTGATCCTAGCCAGTCAATCTTCTGGCATGCGCTGAGTCCTTATCTGATTGCTTTGCTGTTATGTGCCATGATGATCTCGGTCATCTATGAATTCTATATTTTTCGGAATGGCGGTTATTCGCTGGCGAAGCAGCTAGGTGCGCGTCGGTTGAGTCCGATGGATAGTATTCCAGAAGAAAGTGCTGCGCTGCACATCAACCAGCAACTGGCAGAGACTTTTCTGATTGACGTTCCGGCGGTGTATGTGCTGCCCGATGAAGTTGGTGTTAATGCACTGACGGCAGGATTTAGTCCGCGGGATACCGCAATTATCCTGACTTGGGGTGCGATACAAACACTCGATAAAGTCGAGCTGTATGGCTTGCTCAGCCATGAATTCAATAAAATCCTCTCAGGTGAAGCTGCGGAAAATACCCGCCTGAAAATTCTGTATAGCAGTTTAACCACGTTTAGTCAGTATGGCAGTAAGATTGCCAAGTCCGGTTTTTATCGAGCGGGTAGTCCCCGTGAAAACAAGTTTGAAACTTTCTATGTTGCAGTCGGTGCGGTGATCTGGCTGATTGGTAGTTTGGGCGTATTGATTTCCCGTTTTATTAAATATATTTCACTGGGTGGTCGGACCTATAAAAATGATCGAAAGACCCGACGCCTGATTCAAAATGATGCCAATATCCAGACTTTACTCAGAATTCATGTGCATCATTCTGGATCCCAGATTTATAGTGAATATGCTGAATCCATTTCACATATGTGCTTTGCCAATTCCTTGAGCCCGCAAAACTGGCTGAATATTCATCCCAATATCAATCAGCGGATTTATGAATTAAATCCTGCCTTGATTCAGGACTTACAGCTTGAAAACCTGAAAAAACTCAAGAATCAGCCTTTGTTTAGTTTATTCCGTTCTTTGGAAGAAGTGGTGCCTGAAACTGCAATGAGCTGGAGCTCGCCACAACCTTTGCCATTATTGCGGCTGTCTCCGATCAGTTTTGCGATTAAAGATGCGATCAAACCACTGAATCCGGAACTTCGGCTCAAGATGCCACGTCCGGAACTGATTGAGCGTGCATTACAAACCGCAACCGGTTCTCGTGAAGTGATGGTCGCCATTTTAATGATTCGTCAATATCGTGAATTTATTCCGACTGAGGCTGAAGTTAGCCGTGCCATTGTAGATTCATTGCTCAATCTGGACGGGCGGGTGCATATCTCGATTTTCCAGCAAGCTTGTAACAATATTGGTGGCATGCCGACAACTGTTGCACGCCAGTTTTTGATGAAGCTGGCACGGATTATTCAGGAAGATGGCGAAATTGGCCTGTTGGATGCATTATTACTGGAATGTGTGAAATACGAACTGAATTTGCTTCCTGCACATACGCCTACAGCACTCGATGAGGTCAAGCCACAGATTGTGCGTTTGATCGACGCCTTGCTGCATGTACAGCAGATTAATAGCGGCAACCAGCTTGAGGTGCGGGAGCGGATTTTAAACCGGATTCTGACCGCTCAGGAACTGGACTTATATAATGAAATTTCTGATGAGCCGATTGATCTAGCAGAAATCCTGAATGATATTGCGGGGCTGTTATTGCGTGATCGCCTCAGTATTTTAGGTATTGCAGAGGCCTGTTTGTGGAGTGATCGTATCGTGACACAGGATGAGTTGGACGTGATGGAGCTGTTGTATTGGCGCTTGGGTTTTGAGGCAGAACAGGTCGTTCAGCAAATGTTAAAGAAGAACAGTTTAACCATTCTGTAGAAAATAAATGAGAACGCGCAGCTTTAGCCGGAATCTGTTATAACAGCAGGAATGGTTTAATTGTGTATTAAAAGCACGGTTTTTAGCAGACAGCTAAACTTTGTACTAGAATCCATCAGGATAAAAAAGAAAAGCTGAAAAAGTTCGGCAAAGCACAGGCAATCCGGCTAAAATGTTCAGCCTGAAATTGGTGATGATGAAAAGATGATTGGGCATCAGCGTGACATACTGGCAACATTAGGAATCGATCTCTGGATTCCTAGGGACAGCGCATGTCAGCCGCACCAGGTTTCGATCTGGCGTGATCAGGCTGCACCTGAATTTCACACCGATATCGTCTTACCACAGCCTGCTTCCGTAGAGGCGTTGGCTGATCTACCGATTCCTGAGCCAGAGCCAATTGTTACGCTTAAGGTTGATACACCACCTGCGGCACCGACTCACATTGCACCTGTTCAGGAACAGCGTGAAATCGTACAAATCCCGCCATTCAGTTTGCAGGCTTTAAGTCTGGCACATTGCAGTATCGTGATTGATGCAACTGCAATGACCGAAGACACCCAGAATTTATGGGGCAATATCCAGCGTGCAGTCCCAAGTGAGTTTCATGAGCTGAACTGGCCATTTCCCTGGGCCAATGTTCAGGATGGACGTGGTGTAGAATCCTATATTCAGGGTTTTCTGGATGGAATGAGTGCAGAGAAAAATATTATTTTCCTCGGGCCTGTAGCGCATATATCAAATACGAAAATGATCCAGTTGGCATCTTTACAAGAAATGCTGGATCAGCCGATTCTAAAAAAACGTTTATGGCAGTTTATGCAAAATAGGACTGCCAGTCTGGGATAATCTTGCTGTGGAATAAAAATAGATGAAACAAAAAGTGGTTGTATTTAGTCAAATTGATACTGATATTCAAAACAAGCTGGAACAAAATTATCAGGTTAGTTATATACAACCGAAGCTAGGCGATGTGAATCAACAGCTTTTGCAGCAGGTTCAGGATGCTGATGGCATGATTGGCGCAGGGCGTTTGCTGAATCGTGATAATCTGGCCAGTGCCACCCGATTAAAAGTTATCTCCAGTGTCAGTGTCGGTTATGACAACTATGAACTGGATTATTTAAATGAAAAGACAATTTATCTGAGCAATACGCCGCATGTGCTGACTGAAACCACTGCTGACCTGGCTTTTACTTTACTGATGTCAGCAGCACGCAAAGTGGCTTACCTGGATCAATGGACCAAGCAGGGACAATGGCAGCGTACCGTGGGCGAAGCACAATTTGGCATGGATATTTTTGGAAAAACCCTGGGAATTATTGGTCTCGGCCATATTGGAGCGGCAATCGCACGTCGTGGTTTTTACGGTTTTAATATGAATATTCTGTATCATAATCGCCGGGAAAAACCAGAACTCGCTCAAGGGTTGAATGCGCAATATTGCCAGCTTGATGAACTGTTACAGCGTTCTGACTTTGTGGTCGTTGCAGTAGATTTGAATGCGGATTCCAAAGCCCTGATTGCAGCAGCAGAATTGGCGAAAATGCAACCTCATGCGGTATTGGTCAATATTTCACGTGGCTCGGTCATTGATGAACAGGCATTGATTGCAGCTTTAAAAGCCAAGCAAATTTTTGCTGCCGGTCTGGACGTGTATCAGAAAGAGCCTTTAAAGGAATCGGAATTATTTCAGTTGGACAATGTGGTTGCCTTGCCACATGTGGGTTCGGCCACTGCAGCAACCCGTAAAAAAATGGCAGAACTGGCCTATCAGAATCTGGTCGATGCTTTAGAGGGACGAGTGCCCCGTTATGTAGTCAATCCGGAATTTTAAAAAGCATCTGATTCGTCGTTTAAATGGTATTAAAAAATAACATTTTCTTGCGTCTCTGCTCATTGTTCAATGCTATATTCAAGAAAGATTAGATTGGCAGGATTAGAGATTTTTCATTGAAACGATTGGCGCTGGCGTGTGGCTTAAGTCTGTGTATGGTGGCAGGGCACGGCTCTAACCATGATTTTAATCAAGCAAATGTACAATTTTCTGTGCCTGATATTGGTACAGGTGTCGGCTTACTCGATCAACAAAAAGAAAAAATGATCGGTGAAAAAGTCTATCGTGAAGTGCATAAACAAATGCCGGTCCTGCAAAATCCATGGCTTGAAGATCAACTACTTTCGGTATTTTCTCATATCCTGAGTCAAACTCAGTTACAACAGCCGATTGGTTTGCTGGTGATTAATGACCCGCAAATTAATGCTTTTGCCGTACCAGGTGGCCTCTTTGCACTGAATGCTGGTCTGATTAATTCAGCCCGAAACATGGATGAAGTGGCAGGAGTCATGGCACATGAAATTGCACATGTCACACAACGTCATTACAGTCGCTCTCAGGATGCCTTTAAAGGGCAAGGTTTACTGGCGTTAGCCGGAATTCTTGTCGGTGCTTTGGTCGCTTCCCAGGCAGATGGTGATGTCGGCACAGCGGTCATGATGGGTTCACAGGCAGCACTTCTGGATAAACAGCTTACCTATAACCGTAATCAGGAGCGTGAGGCAGACCGGATTGGTATGCAATATATGTATCGTTCCGGTTATAACCCGCATAGTATGGCAGATTTCTTTGAGGTCATGCATCGCTCGACCAGCCGCTTAAGCTTTCTGCCGGATTTCTGGTTCACTCATCCACTCACCACCGAGCGTATGAGTGAAGCACGTTTACGTGCCAACCAGCTTCCTGCGGTGAAACGCAGTCTCAATGACCAAGACTTTGACATTATCAAGTGGTATAGCAGGGTATTGTCTGGTCAGACCAATGCAGAGCAGCTTATCCTGATGGACCAGCAAAATAATTTTGCAGGCCAGCTTGCCTTAACTGCCTATCGAATACAGCAAAGTGATTTCCAGGCCACGCAGGCCACTTTAGATCGAGCAAAAAAGCATAACCAGATGCATCCTTTACAGGTTTTATTCCAGACTGATATTTATTTAGCTCAGAACCAGCTTGATGCAGCTTTGGAAAGTGTAGCGTCAGCAGCGCGGATCATGCCGGAAAATCGAGCGCTCAATTATAAATATGCAGAAGTGCTGATTCGCGCCAAGCAACCCGATAAAGCAAAAGTTTTAGTGCAGCGATTTTTAAATGCCAATTCACGGGATGTCAGTGGCTGGCGACTAATGCAACTGGCTGCCAATGCAGAGCCAGATTCGCCGATTAAGGCTGCTAATGTGCTGCGCTATCGTGCAGAAGTAGAATATTGGTCAGGATATGAAGAAACTGCCATCAAATCATTATTACATGCACAGCGTAGCGTAAAGAATAATCAATCTTTATCGTCCACCATTCGCCAGCGTCTGAAGCAGATGCAGCAGGCACATCAATATAAGATTTAAAGCTGAACTGGGTTTTAAGTTTTTGTATCAGGATGATATAGCAAGAATATATTCAATCAGGCTACAATCTTTTTGAAAGATCAGCGTGAATTAAACTGAAGCATAATATGAAAAAAATACTATTGGGCGTGTGTCTACTGGGGTGGAGTTATGGGGTTTTTGCTGCGAGTGCAGTTGAATATGTAGAAGCAATAGAACGAATTAATGCGGATTATAAAAAGGAATCGCGTCAGTTTTTAAGTGGTTTAAATCCGCAGCAACAGGGATTTAGTCCTGAGCAGAATGCAAAATTTTGTGGAATTGTAGGACGTTATGTTGATCGTTTATATCAGGCCGCTGACCAGAATCGTCCTTATCTGGATCGTCAGTTTCAAAATATGAGTAAACAGGATGTAATTGTAGAAGTGAAATCGTCTAAAGAGATGCAATTACTTAAGCGTTATCAGGTCGATTGTAATTTGCAATAAGAATACGTCAGGAACTGTCTTTGATTAAAGGCAGTTCAACGTTAAAGAGAGAATACTAGAGAGTATGGATTAAGCAAGTTGCGCTTTGATTTTGGCGGAAACTTGTGCAGGATCGGCGCGCCCGGCTATGAGCGGACGCAGAGAATTCATCACCTTACCCATATCTTTCATGCTAGTAGCTTGTTGCGCTGCAATAGCTTGCGCAATCATGGAATCAAGTTCTTCCTCAGTCATAGCTTCTGGTAGAAACTGAGACAAAATCTCAATTTCGGCTTGTTCCTTACTAGCTAAATCATCTCGGCCAGCGCCAGCAAAGGCTTTAACCGATTCTTTACGTTGTTTAATTTGTTTTTCAATGACCGCAAGAACCTGAGCGTCGTCAAGTTCTTTGCGCTCATCGACTTCGATTTGCTTAATTGCTGCCTGTAGACTACGAATGACCGTCAGCTTGGACATTTCTTTGGCACGCATTGTTGCTTTCAAAACATCCGTGATTTGGTCTTTTAAAGTCGTCATTATTTATTCCAGGCAATCAATCACAAATTAATCTTAGTAAAGGCGAGTTGTACGTACTGATTCACGCGCCAATTTCTTTTGGTAGCGTTTAACAGCAGCAGCTTTTTTGCGCTTACGTTCTTGAGTTGGTTTCTCGTAGAATTCACGCTTACGTACGTCAGCAAGAACACCCGCTTTTTCGCATGAACGTTTGAAACGACGGATAGCTACGTCTACTGGTTCGCCTTCTTTCAATTTAACTTGTGGCATGAAGAATCCTCATATCAGTTAGGGTAAGATCTCGGGCTGAATTGCCCTCAATCACAAGTGAAGGTCAGTATTTTACTCATTTACATCTCATACCACAAGTCTATAATAGTTACTGCAATAGAATTGATACAGGTTATAGGCAGTTTAATGATCGTTTTAGGCTTGGAAACGTCGTGTGATGAAACAGGACTTGCGCTGTATGACAGCGAGTTGGGTTTGCGCGGACAGGTGCTTTATAGCCAGATTAAACTGCATGCAGAATATGGCGGTGTAGTTCCAGAGCTGGCGTCACGTGATCATGTGCGTAAACTGATTCCACTCATCAATGAGCTGCTTGAACAGAGCGGCGTGAAAAAATCAGAAATTGATGCAGTCGCATATACACGTGGCCCAGGTCTGATGGGCGCACTCATGACAGGTGCATTGTTTGGTCGTACTTTGGCCTTTGCGCTGAATAAACCCGCAATTGGTGTGCATCATATGGAAGGTCATATGCTGGCACCTTTGTTGTCAGAAACTCCGCCTGAGTTTCCATTTGTTGCATTGTTGGTATCGGGTGGACATTCTCAGCTCATGGCTGCTTATGGCATTGGCCAGTATGAATTGCTCGGTGAATCCATTGATGATGCGGCAGGCGAAGCCTTTGATAAAGTCGCGAAAATGATGGGCTTGCCATATCCGGGCGGTCCGAATATCTCTAAATTGGCGGAACAGGGCGATCCAAATGCATTTGCATTCCCACGCCCAATGCTGCATCAAGGTCTGGAATTCTCATTCAGTGGTCTAAAAACGGCAGTTTCTGTACAGATGAAAAAACTGGGTGATGAAAACCGCGATGCCGACATCGCTGCCAGTTTTCAGGAAGCCATTGTCGATACTCTGGTGAAAAAGTCGGTGAAAGCATTGAAGCAAACGGGGCTTAAACGTCTGGTGATTGCGGGCGGTGTCAGTGCCAATAAGCGTTTACGTGAGCGTTTAGAAGCAGATTTAGCCAAGATCCGTGCATCTGTTTATTATGCTGAACCTGCACTCTGTACAGACAATGGTGCCATGATTGCTTTTGCGGGCTATCAGCGTTTAAAAGCAGGGCAGCATGATGGCTTGGCGGTGACCACCACACCACGCTGGCCAATGACGGAATTGACTAATCCGACTGAGGCATAGATTTCAGGCTTGAAAAAAAGAGGCTAAGGCCTCTTTTTTATTGTGAATTTTTAAATGAAAACTTATAGCAACGGTATGTTGTAAATATATAGTTTTATAGCTGTATTTAGAGCTCTTATATTCTATTGAAACTATAAAAATAGTTTAATAGCTTAAGTTGATATCATGCATATTTTTACAGGTTTGCAGCAGAGGCAATCTCGGATGGAAAATATAAATTTCAAAAGTTTTCAGGATGCTGGAGAGGCGGTGTTAAAGTTTCTGCATCAGCATTTTGGCTTTAATTTATGGATGATCACCAGGGTAGAAAGCCAAGACTGGATTGTGCTGCAAAGTGAAGATCATGGTTATGATATACGACCCGGCCAGGTGTTTCAGTGGGCTGATTCTTTTTGTTCTCATATGGTCGCAGGTAAGGCCCCGAGAATTGCACCCCGCTCTGAAGAAATTCCTTTATACGCCACAGCGCCGATTAATCAGCAGGTCTGTATAAAATCTTATATTGGTCAGCCACTCCTTAAAGAAGATGGCAGTTTGTTTGGAACGCTCTGTGCGATTGATCCAGAAACCAAATCAGAAGCTATTGTGCAAGATATACAACTGGTCGAGTTGTTGGGACAATTACTCAGTTCGATCTTGCAGGCAGAATTACGTCAGAGTGAGCAGATGAGACAGCATGAATTATTGCAGGAAGAAGCCAGTAAAGATGAATTGACCGGGCTATATAATCGTCGCGCTTGGGAAAAACTGCTGCGAGCAGAAGAAGAGCGTTGCAAGCAATATGGTCATCCCGCCGCTGTATTATTTATTGACCTGAATGACCTAAAAAAAGTGAATGATAATTTAGGTCATGATGAAGGTGACAAACTGATTCAAAATGCAGCGCAAATATTACGAGATAATGTACGGATCAATGATATTGTTGCTCGTTTGGGTGGTGATGAGTTTGTGATTCTTAGCGTGGAAAATGATGAAACGGGTACTGAAAGTTTAGTGGATCGTTTAATTAATGCCTTTGCAGCAGCAAACATTGGCGCAGCGATTGGTATGGCGATGCGTCATCCTGGTCATGGTTTATTTGCAGCGCTCGCACAAGCGGATCAGAACATGTTTGAATATAAGCGTCGGAAAAAATTCAGTGAATCCGTGACCAATCTAAAATAATCGACGCTTTAAATCTTCTGTAAATAATTAAGTATTTCATATCATAAAAATGATCATTTTATATGCTCTAAAGTCATCCTATCTTTCAATATTCTCTTTCATGGCTCTGTATAAAAGTTGAACATGATTCTCCATAAAAAGAAAATTCAATCCATCTTTAACTTAACCATTACAAATTTTATAAGCTTTGTTGCAAAGTTAATCGATCTAATTAAATGCGCTTTAATCGTGTTGAAAAGTGACTCTGGTAAGGAACAAGATTCAAATAAGCACTTCATTTCTTATGATAATTGTTGTTTGAAATATACATTAAAATTACAGAACCAAAAAATTCTTTGTTTAAAGATAAAGCGCTATCGAAGGATAAAGCTGGCTGCCAAGAAAAAACATTACCGGCAGAAATAGCATTTGAGCTATTCAGTTTCGATATGGTCAATCTTTAGTGATCACCAAATAAAAATGCAAATAAATTTTAGGGAATAAATTTTATGAAAAAGCCGATTTTTATTTTTGGACTCGCTCTTGTCTCGGGTTTAATGAGTGCCTGTGGCGGTGGTGGGGGAAGTAGCTCAGACAGTCCTACTGTCACTACACCTCCAAATGTTCCTAAGGAAAGTATTTCCCCTGAGCTTTCAGAGGAGTTTGTCCCGTTTGAAGATCAGGATATTGTAAAGAAAATTCGCGATAAAATTTCCGGAAATACCAGTAATGATACCGACTATAATGTTGCTCTAGGTCACATGATTGGAGAAGTATTCGCAGATTATCCTTATGGGCGTACTGCACGTATTATCAAAATTTATAATTTGGGCATCAATAGTATTAAATATCCAAATCTGATCTGTTCGGAAGTCAATACCACTGGTTCGGTCAAAACCCTGAAATTAAAAACAGATAAAGATAACTGTATTATTCTGGATAAAACTTACCGTAAAGGCTCAAACATTACTCAGACGGTGAATGGTGACACGACGACTTTAAGCTTTAGCAATGTCCGTTATGGTTCAAATGTAGATTTTAATCTCAAGGACGACTACCTGATTTCTGGCACAATTGTGCATCGTAAAACCAAAAATAACATGGGGCAATCCGAATCTTATCAAATCGATCAGTTGGAATTCCAGCGTATCGCCGAGACCGGTCAGGCAGGTACTTCTGGAATCGCGTTTGATACAAAGAGCAAAGAATATCTGCAGGTGCGTAATTATAATTACAGCTTGGTCGATGATTATGGCAGTGGCAGTAATGGGATTCGTACCTTAACCAGTCGTGGTACGATTATCGGTCAGCCTGATCTGGCAGATTATCGTTACAGTTTTGATTTTAATACCACGACACCATTTAAAATGGATGAAACCGTATTAAATAACTATAAGCATTTGCCAAAAGAGGGCGTGCTTAGAATTAAGGACAGCGATGATCAGGTAATTGAGGTCAAACAGAACCAGCCTGAATCATTGAAGGCTACTGTTTATTTCAATGGCAGTGAAATTGATGACCTGCTATGGTCTACCATTATCGGTGATAAACAATAATTCGAGATGTCAAAAAAGCCCTGTATTTCCAGGGCTTTTTTTATTATTGATTGGGGAGAAGTCTTTATTACAAAACTATTTTGAATAGCCGTGCTAATAAATCAGGTAACTGTAGCATCCAATAACAATTCGGCGGGATAAACCGCTTGCCATGAAGTTTTAAACTGTTTATGCACTTGGTCAATTGGGGAAGTACTGAGTTTTGCAATATTTTGCGCTTTTTGAATATTGTCGGCGCGCATATATGCAATCAAATAGTCCTGACCATGAAGTTGCAGATAAAACCAGGACTCGACATGAACCTGTTCAGCCTTAAGCGTTTCAATTACTTCGTCTTGACGTGCTTTCAAAGTACGCTGCCAGTCATGAACTTGCTGCATGTGTAAGGGCTTAAGTTGAATGAGAACTGCGCCGACATCCATAATTTTAATTTTCTTTTGAGTATCATCATTATATAAATGATTTATATGAAAAAAGCGACCTGAACCGGTCGCTTTTAAGTTGTTAAGAGGCATTTAGTTGGGTTGAACCAATCCAGTGCTTGGAAAACTGATAGGCAGCACGTCCTGAACGTTGACCGCGTGCCTGACACCAGCGTAGGGCTTCAGCACGGGTTTCTGGCGTGAGTTCCATGCCTGCCTTTTTGAGGTAATGTTCGACAATTTCCAAATACAGGTTCTGATCCATTGGATAGAAAGACAGCCATAAACCAAAGCGGTCAGACAGTGAAATTTTTTCTTCAATCGCTTCCTGAGGATGTAATTCAGTATATTGCGGCACATCAACTCGGGTAACGGGCGTATTTTCATGCATGAATTCGGGTAATAAATGACGACGGTTACTGGTCGCATAAATCACAAAATTGCTGGAACCGGACTGTAAAGAACCATCCAGAACACTCTTTAAACTGCGATAATTTTCATCTTCGGCATTAAAGGCCAGATCATCACAGTAGACAATAAACTTCTCTGGACGCTCTGCAATGAGTTGCTGAATTTGAGGCAGATCGGATAAATCATCCCGTTCGATTTCAATTAATCGTAACCCTTGATCTGCATACTCGGTGAGTAGGGCACGAACAATGGAGGATTTACCCGTACCGCGTGAACCGGTCAGTAAGACATCATTGGCAGGTAAGCCGTTTAAAAACTGCAACGTGTTCTGGATGACTTTTTCTTTTTGTCGCTCAATCCCTTTTAAATCGGCCAGTTCCATCTGTCTAAGCTGATGAATCGGTTTGAGTTCACCCTGTTGCCACTTATAGGCATGGGCAGAAAAATCAGGAATTTGTTTCAGTTCGGGCAGACTTTGCTGAAGTTGCTGCAGAACAGTCGAAAGGGCATTTAAAATATGGTCAGGTAACTCAATTTTCGCCATGATTTAACATTACAGATTTAAAATTATGGCTAAGATAGTACCATTGCAAAATTCACAGTCAAAGCCAGAAAAGTATGATAATTTGCTTAAAGTAGAGAATTTTCGTTATTGTAGAGGATAGAAAATTTGTACACATTTTCTGGCTCTGGGTACGAGGTGTATCAAGAATAAATATAGGGAAAAGGCAGATGCTGTTTAAAGATTTTACTCAGGATATGAATCCACATCAGGCCTATCGTATTAAAAAGCTCAAGCAGCAGCTGCAACAGGCTGAGTCCTATGAGGAATGGAAATATATTGCCCTGAAAATAGATGAAGAATCAGGTGCACAGGAATGGAAATTTGATAACAGTTCACCATACTTTGATGCAGAAGTGATTGCACATCGTCTGGGTAAATTACGACGCTATCGACAACAAAAGCGCACCCGTGACCTGATGTATATTTTGCGCGAAGGCCTGAGCTACGATATTGCCAACATTGCCCATCCTCTACTGTTTACCGAAGCCTATGTGGGCACTAAAAGAATTATTGAAGATTATGTCGAAGAAGTCAGCCAAGGCTTAGCCTATATTGCTTCAATAGACTGTACCTGTCTCAGTATGGAAGAAAAAATCGAATATTTTCAGCATTGTCAGCGCGCCTATGGCCAGCCAGCCCTGATGTTTTCCGGTGGTTCGACGCTGGGTCTGTTTCATACTGGTGTATGCAAAGCCTTAATGGAGCAGGACTTGTTGCCGAAGGTAATGTCCGGTTCAAGTGCGGGTGCCATCATGACCGCCATGTTAGGTGTATCCAAACCTTCGCAATATATTGATATTTTGAAAGGCCATAATTTCTTTCATGAGGCTTTTCATTTTCGCACCATGAGTGAATTGATGAAAGGCAATGGTGGTCTGGCGGATGTAAAATATCTGAAAAAATTTCTAGTCGAAAATCTGGGTGATCTGACCTTCGAAGAAGCGCTTAAAACCTCAGGTCTGCATATCAATATTGCGGTTGCGCCTTATGATGCTGGACAGGATGCACGCATTTTAAATGCCTATACTTCTCCGGATTTACTGGTCTGGAGTGCAGTACTGGCTTCTTGTGCGGTGCCGATTCTGTTTCCACCGGTTCGTTTGACCAGTAAGCGCTATGATGGTCAATATACGCCTTATATGGGTTCAACCCACTGGGTAGATGGCAGTGTACGGAGTGATTTCCCACAGGAAAAAATGGCGCGCCTGTATAATATCAATTATACCATTGCCAGTCAGACCAACCCGCATATCGTGCCATTTATGCAGGATGATATTTCACGTTTCCGTAAAGGTACTTTGAGCTGGCCACAACGGATTGTTCGCCGTCAAGGCGCGGTGATTACCAAAGGAATGATGGATTTTGCCAGAGAGCATGCCGGAAGCTTGCCTCCTGTACGCCGTCTGCTGGATCATGGCTATGGTGTGGTGGATCAGCGTTATTATGGTGATGTGAATATTGTCGGTAAATATAGCCTGCGCCACTATAGCTATATGTTGCAAAATCCGCGGCCGTATCTGTTTAAAATTTTACAGCGTGAAGGCGAGCGTGCCACATGGCCGAAAATTTCCCTCATTGAGACTCAGGAACGGGTCGGGAAAACTATTCAGCATTGTCTGGAGCTGCTAAATTATCAGCATACACTTAATCCAATACCTGAATACATTGCCACGACTTAATTTAGATCATCTCGATATTTCTGATTTTGAACTACGAACCAAAGCCCGTAGTCTGGGTTTTGGTCGGCGTCTTTATTATGCCAAGGGAAATGCGCTCTGGCTAAAAACCCAGATATCGCATAGATCTGATAGTTTAATATCATCTCCACATGCTGAACTAGGCTGGCAACATGAGCTGGATTTTTATCAGGCTCATGCCAGCTCAGGTGATCTAAATTTTTTCCTTCCACATCAAATTATTCAACAGCCTTTCAAGATCAATCATGAACAATTTGAGCAGGCCTTAATTCTGGTCGATGCGCCGGCGCATTTTCAGATCATGCCGCATCAGCAATCCATCACGCAAATT
This sequence comes from Acinetobacter lwoffii, assembly GCF_024129115.1. Taxonomy (GTDB): domain Bacteria; phylum Pseudomonadota; class Gammaproteobacteria; order Pseudomonadales; family Moraxellaceae; genus Acinetobacter; species Acinetobacter lwoffii_T. Next base: position 32,916 of record NZ_JAMXXO010000008.1, on the reverse strand, counting down.
CGGCAACATTTGCTGCAAGCTGTGGAGCCTTTAATCTGCCTGCAAGAATTGGGTTATTTGCATGCCGATTTAAAGCAGGAACATTTTGTAAATAATCAGGGCAGGGTCTGCCTGCTTGATTTTGAGCATGTCCAAATACTCCATCAGAATGACCTGCATGAACTGAATGCGACACCGCGTTATATGGCGCCGGAACTGTTCCAAGGCCAAGCCAAGAGCCTACAAAGTGAAGTTTATGCTTTGGGTGTTATTTTTTATGAGTGGTTGAGTGGTCAGCGTTTACAGGCGACAGATTATCTGGATTGGGCCTTTTTGCATTGTCAGCGTCTGAAAGTTGAGTTACCGCAGCACTTACAGGCTTTTCAAGGCTTATTAGAAGAAATGTTAAGTAAGCAGAAGCAGCATAGATTGGTCGATTTTCAAGCTGTGAAAGACTGCTTAATGACTGAAATTGAATGAGAAAAATACAATAAAACTTGAATTGTTTCTTATTTAATCAAACGAGTGTTTTTTTATGATAAACGGCTTGTCAGCCGGAAATGATCTCTATAATATACACAGCCATTGGGGACGTGGCGAAATTGGTAGACGCACTGGATTTAGGTTCCAGCGCCGCGAGGTGTGAGAGTTCGAGTCTCTCCGTCCCCACCAATCGATATTTGGGAAACTGAATATTGGGTGGAAGTAGAGGATTGGTGTAATGGTAGCATGACGGTCTCCAAAACCGTTCGTCAAGGTTCGAATCCTTGATCCTCTGCCAAAGTTTGAAAAAAATCCAACGCTAAGTTGGTACCCTGATGGGGACGTGGCGAAATTGGTAGACGCACTGGATTTAGGTTCCAGCGCCGCGAGGTGTGAGAGTTCGAGTCTCTCCGTCCCCACCATCATATTAAAGCAAGGCAAATGCCTTGCTTTTTTATTGCCTGAAATTTGAGGTCGGTTTTTTTAGTACCAGATTTTTGCTGTCAAGATTAATGAATTACAATGCATTCAGGATTTCACTTCTTAAGTGAATGATCAGGCAAGGGTGGGGCCTTAGCAAATTTCATTGTATTGCTGCAAGAATTCATGCGATCTCTATATTCAATAATTTAAATGTCATATGAATCAGTCCCATGGTGTCTATCAATTTTATATATTGGTCTAAATAGAGCAGTATTTGCTCAATAGGGAATTAACTGATTAATTTTTGATATAAAAGTATTTAGCTTTTTATAGAACTACTTGTGAATCAGGTCTGATCGCTATAATATACACAGCCATGGGGATATGGCGGAATTGGTAGACGCACTGTGTTCAGGTCGCAGCGCCTTCTGGGCGTGAGAGTTCGAGTCTCTCTATCCCCACCATCATATTAAAGCAAGGCGAGTGCCTTGCTTTTTTATTGCCTGAAATTTGGCAAAGCCGTTGTATTTATGCTGTGTTGTATTCTGATTCCATGCACTGCTTCAAAAATAATTTATGAATAATAGTTTCAGTATTTTGAATGCTCATGTTGATCAAGATTAGAAATTTATTTGAGTTTTAATTTGAAATGTTGGAATTGAATCGAAATGATTAAAAATAACGGATGGGCAGTCATATCTTCAAATCAATCAAATTTTCGACATAAATTTTATAAAAAATTAAACTAACTGTTTATTTTATAGCGGAATAGATTGTGATTGCTTGTAAAATCGCTTGTCAATGCCGGTCTATCTCTATAATATACACAGCCATTGGGGACGTGGCGAAATTGGTAGACGCACTGGATTTAGGTTCCAGCGCCGCGAGGTGTGAGAGTTCGAGTCTCTCCGTCCCCACCAATCGATATTTGGGAAACTGAATATTGGGTGGAAGTAGAGGATTGGTGTAATGGTAGCATGACGGTCTCCAAAACCGTTCGTCAAGGTTCGAATCCTTGATCCTCTGCCAAAGTTTGAAAAAAATCCAACGCTAAGTTGGTACCCTGATGGGGACGTGGCGAAATTGGTAGACGCACTGGATTTAGGTTCCAGCGCCGCGAGGTGTGAGAGTTCGAGTCTCTCCGTCCCCACCATCATATTAAAGCAAGGCAAATGCCTTGCTTTTTTATTGCCTCAAATTTACTAAACAAAGAAAAGCCCATCGAAATGGGCTGAATAACTGGAGAATAGCGCTGTTGAATCAGTGGAAAGATTAATTTATTTTTCTTCTCTTAAATAGAAGCAATCAGGCTTTTAAATGATCTTCAAATTCCTCGCCTAACTGTAGTGCCAGAGCATTACCTGCCAGATCACAGGTCACCAGGCCATATTCTTTCTTGAAGCTGAAACTGAAACCACGATCATCCGCCAGGGTGCGTACCGAATATCCCAATTTTTCTAACCATAGTCGAAATGCAATCAAATTTTTCGCTTTAACCACTTTTTTCACGAGATCACTCCTTCATCATTGTTAAATCTTAAATAAGGGTGAAAAATTATCTTTTAAAGGGCAAATGCCTTTATTTAAATTAATTTAAATGAATTTGTGTATATAGTGAACATCGGTTGATTAAGAAAAAATCAATTTAAACGCTAAGTAAATGATTTTTCTCATATTGAATAGGTTGTAACTAAATATTAAGTTTTTATAAGCTATAAATTTGGATAATTAATTTTCTAATTCAATAGCTTATTAGTGAACCAGGTTATTTTCTAATTTTATCAACCGTATGAAATAGAAAATTTCAGTTCTACAATGAGAAAATTAAAATCCAATCGACTTATTTATTAAAAGAATACCGGCTGCTGGTTTTCTGATCTTTAACCTCATTTGCATGCTTTATACTGTCTGAAATGTAATTCTAAAACTGAATACTCGTACCATGACTGAACTGACCATTGAACACTATGTGAATCAGAAAATTAAATTGATGCAACAGCAGGGACTTGAGCCGGTTGCTGTGATGTTGGGACATGAAGACTGGTTGAGCTTTAGTGTTCAGTCGAAAGTGACCTATACGCCTTTTGGCAGTGCCCGTCGTTATCAGCCTGCTTTAGGTGGCTTGCTACTGGTACGTATTGATGAAATGCAGGAGGTGCGTGTCGTTACTCAAGGTGAACTGGATACTTATGCACAAAGTAACCAGATTCTTTAACATTGCTTCATGCGACAGATACGTTGTCAGTTTTAGTAAATAGAATCCAAGAAACTAGTTAATGCTATCCTACATATCATCATTCGGGATCGACATGGCCAATGTCACTTTTAAAGTTGAACGACAGAACTAATGTCATGCTCTGAAAGCAGATATTTCATTTCTATTTTGGTTTAAAGTTTAATTTCGAATAATGCCCATTATATTAAATGGGTGCAAATGAGAGAGGGTATCTAAATCTCACTTGTCAAAAATAGACAGTATAGACAGTGAATCGTTCATGAAGTAAATGGTTAAATATCCTAATACTACAGCCATATCAGGATAATAATTCCTGCTGCCCAACGGTTTATAGGCCTTTCAACTAAGGTTTCTGCAAGAATTCTACAATCATCTATAATGTTTTGTGGGGTAAGCTTGATAACTAATAAAATACCTAAAGGTACAACAATAATATCGTCTAAATACCCAAGTACGGGAATAAAATCTGGAATTAAATCAATTGGTGAGAAGGCATAGGCAGCAATAATTAAAGCTAAAAACTTTATAGAATTGGGCGTTCGCTTGTCTTTTGCAATAAGCCAAACAACCAAGATATCTTTTTTAATTGATTTAGCCCATTGTTTGATTCTTTGATACATAGCAAATATTAAAAGAACTATAGAGATTTAATCATAAGAGAGTTTTCTTAAAACAATATAGATTTTTATTATCCTATTACGATTTTCTAGAATTAACATAATACACGTTATCCGAAATTCTATTTTTTATTATATATAAATCATATCTTTATAGTTTTTTAAAAGCCCAATTCAAGTAAATTGGGCTTTTTAAATAATTTATTAGGTTCCATGTTGATTATTTAAGCAATGTTCCGTGAATTTATTTAATTTTAATAAACATCATCCTATTTTTTGTGAGTCATTATTTCATATGTTAGAACTGAAATTGGTTCCTAAAAAATAGGGGACGTGGTTGATTATAAGAAAGGAAAAATGGCACAGAAAGACATTTTTTAGATGGAGGTTCAACTTACTCCGACTTGTGTAAAAGTTGTACGTGCCTTTCAATGACATTCTATGCATCGCAAATGAAAAAAAAGTGAGTCGGCTGAAGATTGATCTTCAGCTTTGAATCCCGTTTAAAACTGATCTTTGAGAGTTCTTAAGCGCTGGAATTCTTCCACGCTTTCTGCACGTAGAAAAGGATTGGTTTGCAATTCATCTTCAATACTACTTGGCAGCGTGCACTGGCCTACCATACGCAAACGCTCAATCTGCTCGAAGCGTTCCAGAATCGCTGGATTGTCTGGTTCGACATGCTTGGCAAACTGGGCATTCGATAAGGTGTATTCATGGGTGCAATAGACTTGGGTGCGCGGTGGCAAGGCGGCCAGACGGGACAGAGAATGATACATCTGTGAATAGGTGCCTTCAAAAACCCGGCCACAGCCCATGGCAAATAAGGTATCACCGCAGAAAAGCACATCAATAGCATCAATAAAATACACAATATGGCCGAGGGTATGCCCGGGTACAGCAATCACCTGGATATCTATTCCATAAAAATTAAAATGTTCTTCATGCCCAAGCGGATGGGTGATAAACGGAATTTTACTTAGTTCCGCCCGTGGGCCATACACGGGCAGATTTTGTCCCTGGATCAGTCCCGGCACACCGCCAATATGATCTTTATGCCAGTGAGTCAGCCAGATTTGGCTTACAGTTAAACCGTGTTCAGCACAATAGTCTTGTACCAATTCTGCTTCGGTTGGATCAATCACAGCCACCTGATGCGACGCAGTATGTTCAAGCAACCAGATATAATTTTGCAGTGAATTCTGGACATCAATACAGTGAATTTTAAAAGGCATCATAGCGCATCAGACCAAATGAAGATTAAAGATAAAGTAGCATAATTTCGGATGCTCTGGGGCTGGCTGATATTATCTATTCATCCGCAATTATTTTCATTTATGCTAAATTTGAAAAATTTATGATTCCGGATCATCAATGCTCACCGCATTGCCGATGGTGTAAAAATGCCCGCCGGCTACATGATGAATACTTTTCCACTCTTCATCCACTTCATGATAATGCCAGTGGCCGTCGCGGAAGACCCGATCATCGGCATAGGCTGCAATCACCTTGCCTATAAACAGGTCATGCATTTGCTGGTTATGCGGCTCAGGAATCATCTCGCAGAGTATCCAGGCCGCACAGCCTTGTACTACAGGAATATCAGCATCAGGAAAATGAAATAGTTCTACTCCGGATTGTGCCAGTTTGTCAGGCACATCATGCAGGCTCTGCGTACCCAGACGATAGACCATATTCAGTTGTTTCAATGTTGGAATTTGCAGCGCGAAATAACCTGAATTTTCAATAATATTTCGGGTTTTGGTGCTTTTATCCAGAACCACAGTCACTTTTGCGGGGCTGAATTCCAATGCGCATGCCCAGGCTGCTGCCATAACATCTGTATCCTGCTGATCTTGAGCAGATACCAGTACAGTAGGGCCATGGGTAATCAGACGATAAGCTTTTTCTAAGGGAACGCTTTGAATATGGGAGTTTGTCATGCAGCACCATTTGCTCTATTTATTTACTAGGCCAGATTAATGAGATCATTAACATATTCAAGTTCATTCTTGCAAAAAAGCTTTTAAACTAGAGATCGTTATATTCAGGAATTCAAAAAATGAAAATGTACCAGGTCGATGCGTTTACCACGGAACTGTTTAAAGGCAATCCTGCAGCCGTGATTGTGCTGGATGAATGGCTCGAAGATGGTCTGATGCAAAATATCGCCTTGGAAAATAATCTGTCCGAAACGGCTTTTGTTAAAGTCATCGATAGCGATAATTATGCCATCCGCTGGTTTACGCCAACCAAGGAAGTGGATTTTTGTGGTCATGCGACATTGGCCAGCAGCTTTGTACTATTCAATCAATTTGATACGGGGAAAACGATTCATTTTCATGTGAAAGATTTTGGCATCTTTGTGGTCCGGCAGGATGCGGATGGCAAGATCAGAATGAACTTTCCAATCCGTCGTGCAGAGCCTGTTGCTGAATATCCTGAGGCCTTAAGACAGGCCTTGAGCAAACCGTTTAAACAGGTTTATCTGAATGCACAGGGCTATATTATTGAATATGAATCGGTACAGGATGTGCTGGATGAAACGCCTGATTTTGAATTGTTGAAACAGTTGAATGGTAAGCGTACTGCGATTACTGCTCAGAATACCTATTTAGATGTCGCAATTACTTCACAAGATACGCAATACGACTGTATTTCACGTTATTTTGCACCGAGTAATGGCATCAATGAAGATCCGGTAACAGGTTCAATTCACACCGGAATTGCGCCGCTGTGGGCCGAGAAACTCGGTAAAAATGAATTAGTCGCCTATCAGGCATCAGCACGTGGTGGCGTGCTGTATTGTGCCTTGCAAGATCAGGAACGAATTGAAATTTCCGGTTATGGAAAATTATATATGCAGGCTGAAATCTATCTTTAATTTTTTAATTACATAGAACTACATGTCGTCAGGTGAGGCGGCATGTTATTTTGATGGTTCGGCTTGGAATAGATTATTCAGAAAAAGAATCATTCTCTAAGAAGGGCGCGAATAAAAATTTATATTTATAATTTGGATGAAGAATGTTGCTACGTTATAAAAATTTAAGTCTGGCTATTATATTGTCTGGCTGTAGTGTACTAAGTTTTGCACAGCCTGTTTTGGTGAAAACGGAACAGAATATTGAAGAATACCGACTGGATAATGGACTGCGCATTATCCTGGCACCGAATGATAAAGAAAATAAAGTTTTTATGAATACGGTCTATCTGACCGGCTCCCTGAATGATCCTCAAGGCAAGGGCGGTCTGGCGCATCTGCTGGAACATTTGGCCTTTAAAGGCACAGAAAATGTCAAAGGGGATGAATTCCAGCGTCGACTGGATCAATATACCCTGATGACCAATGCCAGTACCGACTATTACTCAACCAAATATACTAATGTGATCCGTCCTGAAAAAGCAGCATTAAGTGAAGTCATTTTTCTGGAAGCTGAACGCATGGACAAGCTGGTGCTTCAGGAAAAATATGTACCGACTGAAATTGATATTGTAAAACGCGAGCGTGAAATCCGGCTGGACCAACCATTTTCGGTATTGATCGATCTGGTGTTTAAATCGGCCTATGGCAATCAGTATCTAGGCCGTTTGCCAATTGGTGACCTAAATGAGCTGCAATCCATCAATATGCAGGAGCTGAACCGTTTTTACCGTCAATGGTATGCATCGAATAATGCCTTTATGGTGATTTCAGGCAAGTTTGACAAGGCCGAAGTGTTAAAACAGCTGGATACGCATTTCAGTCCGATTCAATCCCGAAATGTACCAGCGCAAGTGAAAGTCCCAGCGCTTAAACCGGAACAGATCAAACAGCGTGAATTTACAGTAAAGAAAGGCAGTGATCTGGCTAGGTTTAATATTTATTTAAACCAATCAGAAGAAAATATTAAAACGGCTTTGGCTGTTTCGCCAACGCTCTATACTTTGCAACCGAGTGGACATCTCTATCAGAGCATGGTGGAAACTGGTAAGTCAACTGCGGTGCAATCCAGTACGTGGCTTGATAAAGACTTTAATCTGGTGTTTATGGGAGCAATCTATGCACCGAATCATCAGCCACAGGATATTGAACAAGGCCTGATTCAAGGCGTAGAACATAGTCAACCATTTACCGAGGCAGAACTGAACCGGGCTAAAAATCTGACCCGAAATCAGGCCGACAATATTAAAAATAGTGCGACTGCTTTGGGTTCGCGTTTAAGCGATTATGCAGTGACGTATTCGGGTGACTGGAGCCAGTATTTTAAAGATCTGAACGCGATTCAAAACCTGAATGTGAATCAGGTCAATCAGGTTTATAAGAGTTTTTTAAGACCTGAATACCGGATTTCTGGCAATATTTTACCTACCCCGGAAGATCAGAAAAAAGCGCAGGAACTGGCACAAACAGAAGCACCGGCAAAAACCCTGAACCAGCAGGCTGAAACAGAAGAGCCTCTGAAAGATGTCAGTGTCTATCAGGCTGAAGTAAAACAATATATACAGCAGTCCAAACAGTATTTGCATAGTAAAGACAAACAGATTCAGCGTGGCAAGTTGAAAAATGGCATTAAATACGCGCTGTTTCCGACGACTACACGCGATGATAAAGTCTATGCCACAATTTCACTGGATTTTGGTACCGCTCAAAGTCTGATGAATAAAGGCGAGATTCTTGATCTGACCGCTTATTTAATGTTGCGCTCATCGAAAACCCAAAGCTTGCAGCAGATTGCCGATAAAATTATTGAAGTAGGCGGTTCGGCGACTGCCAGTGCATCCGGCAATGGCCTGACCTTGCAGATCAGCGCCAAAAAAGAAAAGTTTGAAGAGTTTTTCCAGTATGTGGTTGATGTACTGAAAACGCCGGCATTTGAGCAAAGCCAGTTTGACTTGATTAAGGGTCAAACTTTATCCAGTCTGGATCGTCCTTACACTGAACCAGATACCGTGTCGAGCTTGACGATGGCGCGAACTCTCGAGATCTATCAGCCTGGCGATCTGCGTTTCCATTTCGAGCCTGAACTGGCCAAAAAACAGTATCAGAAAGCGACTCGCAAACAGGTTATGGCACTGTATCAGCAGTTTTTGAAAACCCAGCATGCACAGATTGCGGTCACGGGTGAGTTTAATCCAAAATCGATGCAAAAAACGCTGAAAAACAGTTTTTCAGACTGGAAAGCGGCACAGCCTTATGAGCGTCTGAAATCGGAATATCGAAGCTATCCAGCCCAGAAAATTCATGCGTTGTCTGAGCAGCGTGAATTCGGGAGTTATGAGGCATTCATGAGCATGCCGGTCGGCGCAGATCATGCCGATGCACCTGCATTACAGGTATTTCGATATATTCTGGGTGATTCACAGCTGTCGTCACGATTGGCACAAGAATTACGTGAAAAAAATGCACTGGTTTATGGTTTTAGTGCAGATGTGCAACTTGATGAATGGGCAGATGTGGGTGCAATGATGATTGGTGCCAATTATACGGCTGGAAAATCCGCACGGGTTTCTCAGGCAGTGCATAAGGTACTGAATGAACTGCTGATACGTGGCGTGACTGAACAGGAAGTCGAAGCGGCAAAAGCCAGCATCTTGAAACAGCGTCTAACTGCACTCGAAGATGATCGCCGTATTCACACTATGTTGATTCCACAGCTGGAAAAAGACCGTAATCTGGTTTACCGGGAAAAACGTGATCAGGCGATTGCTCAACTGAGCAAAGCCGATATTGATGCCATGATCAAAAAATACATCAAGCCGGACCAGCTGGTTGAAGTGATGGCTGATCAGTATGGTAAGCAAGTTAAAACATCATAGTGTTGATAAAAAATCCCCTCAAGTGAGGGGATTTTTTTATTTTAGTTTTATGCTTTAGGTTGCTCTATGGCTAAAAACAATCCCTCCAGTTAAGCTTGCAAGGATAGATAGGAGCAGACTCCAAACAGATACAATAAGAAGGAAAATCAATATTCCACAGCCAATCAAAGTTGAAACGAAAGCAATATCTTGATCAAAAGGATGATGGATCGCCACTTGATAATAATAAGACGTTATCCAGCTTGAAATAATAGTGAGTAAAATACAAAGTCCTTTGCCTGAAGGCGTATTTAGACTGGAATCTGTTATCCAACTTAGCATGTCCTCATCTACTCAAAGTCGATAAAAACGTTTAGCATTTTCATAAAAAATCGACTCTAAGGCATTTTCATTGTAGTCCTGCACAATATCGCTAAAGGCATCAATAATGTTGGTGAGTGAGCTACTGACACTGTCCATTGGAAAGTTGGATGCAAACATCACGCGCCCAGAACCAAAACAGTCTAAAGTATGCTGGATCACGGGTGCGGCACGTTCCACTAATTCCTGTTTACTTGCCAGCCGTTTCTGCGTGTGAAAATCATGTCCCAAGACTGGCATAAACAGACCAGACATTTTGGTCGATACATTTTTGCATTCGGCCAGTTCTGCCAACTGATCTTTCCAGTCTGCAAATATCTGGGTGCGATCTTGTTCGGTCTTGCCTGTAGCTTTGCTCACTTTGCCAAATAAACCTGCGGGCGTACCCAGATGATCCAGCACAATAGGGGTGTTTGGAAAGGCTTTGGCCAGCGCAGTAACATCCGCAATCTGGGTAGAGTACACCCAGGCATCAAAGCTTAAATCTTGCCTGGCCAGTTCTTCAAAGCCCTTCAGGAAATCTGTGTTGCGATAGAGATGCGGTTCATCGGTCCAGGCATGAATCCCTTTATCTGGATGTACCGCAGCCATTTTACGGATGCCGCGAAACTTGGGAGAAGCTTCGCGATGCAATTGAATCAACTGTTTAAAATTTTTCTGCCGCGGATCCGCCGTGGCGACAATTCCACCCAATTGGATAGTGTGCTGATCAAAAGGAAGCCCAGCGATAAAACGGGTTTCATTTACCACACCCGTACCTTTATGGTCATGCCAGCTGGCTTCAACATGCACAATCTGCTCTATTTCATAATGTCCTGCATCTTTCTTGTAATTTGCAGGCAGATAAGGTGCAGTCAGGTGCTGTGTCAGGCCAATGGTCTCAATGACGTCTCTGGGTTTCAACAGTCGAACCATTCTGTCTAGTAATTTGGGATGATTGCCGAACAGCTTTACCGCTAGCGCTGCCGCATGTGGGGTATTGTACGGATCCCATTGGTGGATATGAGGGTCAATGATCGGGAAGGGAAGTTGCTGCATGCTATGCCTTGTTTTCGTTTATTTATTATTCAATTTATATAGTGCTTAAATCACTTTAAAGTCAATATGATAAATGACAGCAAATAAAAAAAGCCCCGCGGGGCTTTTCGTATTTTAATCAATGATCATGCTTGTGATCATGGTTATGCTTGTTGGCATGAAACTCTTCATTGTGACGGAAACGTAAATAGTTTTCGAACTGTTCACAGTATTCATCATAGTTATCTTCCAGCATCATTTGAAATTGCTGCAAGATATAAGACATGACCTGATCTTTGGCATCGCGCATTTCATTCCCATCTTTAAAGTTATTCGCTGCCACCCAGGTATTGAAACGGGCAGTACCAAATAACATCGCCGCACTGACTTGACCGCGCTTATCGCTCGGTTTTTCCTGTGAGCCTTTTTCTACGCGACAAAACTCGTTGGCTTGTTGAATAAATTCATCAGCACGTTCAAAGAATGCCGCATTTAACGCTTCTTCTTCGGTTACATCGGTTGCTTCAATCTTTTGAACCATGAATTTGTTCCTAACACTAAAATCTCAATCGTTAATTATAGGCAAAGCCTTGCAGAAACTAAACCTTTGCCTTAATCTAAAAAATAGCCTAAGCATATAAAAGTGAATGCCATGCAGGATGCGATTGCAGTACAAAGCCTAAAAAGTGATATTGCCTTATTGCGCCAGAATATTTGGCCACCGGCAAATCTAGCCAATGTTGAAGGCTTGCCGATTTATTATGGCAGCCAGTCACAGGTAGATGAATACTATAGCCAGTGGCTCGGGCTGATTGAAAGGGCACAGGATCTGTTTCAGCCTTTTATGGAAGATGAAATCTTGGATGCGATCCATCTGCCGAGTCATTTAAACTTGCCGCTGTTTTATTTTCATGTTGACCGGATTCGCATTAATAAAACCCGCGCCAAGGAATCCAAAACTTTTCGTGGGGTCGCCAGCCTGATCGAAAAATGCGGCCAGTTCGAACCCGAGCAGATTGCAGCCATGCGGCAGTGGCTTGATAGTGACGATACTGCAGCTTTGGTGGCACACCGTGAATTTGTGGATTTACGCACTTATGTGTTTCAGCATGGCCAGAGCGAATATACGCGCACCCGTTTTTATGTGAATGGGATTGTGCTGAGTGTTGAGCCACATTTTGAACTGGTCGATGCACGCGATAAGCCACGCAAGCAACGCAGCGACAGTTATAACGATCCTCTGGCAGACAATAATACCTGGAAAGTATTCGGCAAATATCGCTAGCACAGTTTGACCAAGCCCGGTCTTACCAGAAGGGCTTGGTATTTTCTGCAAACTGCTGTAAACGCTCTGCTGCTTCGTTCGACAAACGCTGCTGTTCCGCACTTATCCAGCCTAGCACAAACCAGGCCTTGGCCTGTTGTTTGACATAAGGTCTAAATAACTCGTCTGCAACAAATAGGTCGTTATAATGCCCAAGGCTTTCTTGCAAGGGTTTTAAGGCTTTTAAATAAGCTTTAACCTCTTTTTCAGGAAACAGGCTTTGCAAGAATTCTACGTTATAGCGTAAGCGTTTGACCCGTTTGCGTGTCCGATGCCGGGATTCAATATCCAGTTCTTGATAGTTATCGGCATCTTGACAGATTTGCTGGTGCAGTTTGCTTAAGCCTTTACACAAAATTTTATGCGAAGACTTGGCTTTATTATCCGTTTTTTCTTGGCTAAAGCTGAATAGTTGCAGCATTAGTTCTACGGTAGCAGGACTTCTGAACAGCGCACTGATATCTGGTTGTTTTTGTCGGTGTGGTGGTAATTTCAGTAAGGGTGAACCTGCTTTTTCCAGTTGTGGAATCAGGCTTTCTGCCAGGGCATCGCGATCTCGGGTGGAACCCAGTTGCTGAAAAATATCCCGCAGCTGTTCCGGCCATTCTGGCTGTACATGTTCAGTCACGGACTGGAAAATTTTAAAAGCACTGCGCAAACGTCGAATCGCAACACGTGCCTGATGCACATGATCACTATTATAATTCTCGGCAGCAATCGCCGTCGCATTTGGGAAAAGATGAGCCAGACAGTTGGCGACAATTTTTTGTAAAATCGTACTGATCTGATCTTTCTGTTCAAGCACTAAGGGAAGCTGATGCTGAACTGGCAGACTCTCTTCATCATGTAATAAGGCATAACCACGTTCCGATTTGCTCCGTGTATCCAGCCACAAAGCATAACGCTGAACCCAGGGCTGAATGAAATCAATCAATTCACTCAGCTGGCCGGATTTAAGCTCAAATTCGACTTCATAAATATCGATGGCTTGATCATTGTGTCGAATTTCTCCGACATCAAAGGCAATTTCAATCTTACTGTCCAGATGACTTTCTGTGAGTACATACCGTACGACATCTGTTTCAAATTGCAGAATAAGCGGTGTCTCCAGATCACCGAGCGCCTGTTTCAGGATTTTTTTGGCAGGTTTATGTTTGCGATATAACTGAAAATCACAATGTTCCGGAGGACTTTTTAATTCATGCCCAAGTTCAAAACGTTCAAATTGTTGTTCAGTCGCTGCTTTCAGGGTTTGAATCCATTGCTGGTCTTCCAGACGTTGCCGCAGGGCAATCTGATGTTGTTGTAATTGTTGCGCTTCAGTATCAAAGTAGCGTGCACACAGACGATGCCGAGTCGGCTGAAGTTTCTGAATGTCCTGTTCAAATTGCACACGAGACTGTGGCGGAATCTGGAATTTGAGTTCTATTTCTGCCATCGGGTCATTCCTCCGCGATGTTGGTTTTATAGATTAATATAGCCCAAAGATCGGCAGGGGTGTGATGTGCTTCTGCAACAAAAAAGCACGCCAGAGAAGGCGTGCTTTGAGTTTTTCTTGTGATATTTATTTCAATATGTTTATTTCAGGAATTTACGACTGACCAAGAACTGTTCGGTCGCTTCAAGCAGTTTCTGCGCATAGACTTCCTGCTTGGCGGTCAGCCAGCCCAGCACAAACCAGTCACTTGCTTCCAGCTCGGTCTGCTGAATATAAACTGCAGAAGAGGCCAAAGTTTGATATTCACTGGCTGCCAGTTGAGCATCGTTCAGCGCTTTGCTGTATTTCTGCAAATTTTTGACATCATAGATCGTGGTTAAAATCGGGAAGCTGAATTTGAGTTCCTGAATTCGGCCAGACAATTGATCCAGACTTTCAAAATTAGTGATATCCGTCTGGTTCATTTGTTCCTGCAAGGCTTTATATTGCTGTTGCAAGGTAGTTTGCGCAGCAGTTTTCAGGTCCAGCGAGGCATGCTCATTTTCATTTAAACTGAACATCAGCAATTCCAGATAATGATGCACATTCTGGGTGGATTTGACCAGATTACCGAGTTTCTCCTGCGCATACAGAATATCTTTGCTCAGATTTTCTGCCGTGGTTGGATTTTGCAGGAAGCCGGCCAAGCTGTTTTGCATATGCTGCAAATGTTGCAGATGTTCAAATTGCTGCTTAAAGGCCGCCAGTTGATGTGCCCATTTATCCGAAAGCTGTGGATGCCAGTCTTTGAATAGCAGCAAGGTCAGATATAAGTGATCTAGTGCCAGTCGTGCCTGATCAATATGTTCCTGCTCTGCAACCTGAGCTGCAATCGCCGCGATATTCGGCAATAAATGCTGCATCTGCTGTGCAATCAGACTGCACATGGTTTTACTGGCGCTGTCTTTTTTGCTGATCTGAAATTCTTTGCTGAGGGTCGCAGGACTGACGCGCTGTGAAGTCGCCAGTAAATTGCCTATTTCAGCCTTGCTGCGTACATCGAGCCAGAGCTGATATTTCTTGACCCATTCAAAACTAAACGCCAGCAGATGTTGAATTGAACCATTTTTAAGCTCGAACTCGACTTCATGTACTTCTTGTTCGGCATCCTGTGTGCGGATAAGCCCAATATCCAGGCTGACTTCGATCTGGGTGTCTTCATAGTCAATCACCCTTAACGTACGGGAAATATCGGTTTCAAACTGGAGTTGGAGCTGGTCGAACTGATTGCCGAGTGCATTGCTGAGAATTGCCCCGGCTTCTGGAAATTTTTTATAAATATCTAAATCCAGTTCAGGAGATGCGGTTAATTCCCCTAGATCATGATTATGTTCAAAGCGTTCGATATGACTTTTTCCGGCCGCTTTTAGGGTTTGAACCCAACGTGTACCTTCCAGACGCTGACGCAGTGCTACCCCATGCCGGGCCAGTTGACGGTCGACCGTATCATAATATTTGGCTTGAAGCTGGATCTGTTGAGACTTTTTCGGATCAAGTGCCTTGAGCAGCGCAGTGCGTCTTGCCGCAGGAATCTGGAACTTGAGTTCAACTTCAACCATGATGATCATCCTATCTGTTCAGTGCAATTACACACTAAATCTTCACTTGAATAAGGTTCTTAAATGAGGCGGACAGCAGCCGCAATTATATTTTTAGATTTGTGCGCAGCAGATTGTAACTAAAATCAAAATGCATGTAAGACTTGACTGAACATAAAAAGCTTAAATAGAAGTTTGAAACCTAGATTTCATCGGTTCATTTTAGGCTAAAACGATCGGATTCAGGCGTTCACAGGGATGTTCAAGATGCATTGAAGCGCGAATCAAAAGGCTGTTATTTGGCTAAAATATACGCTAAGGTAAAACAAAAACGTCAGGATGATGACAGATGAATGTACAAGTACAACCAGAAAGTAATAATGAGATGGTGGTTCAGCCCCAGATGCCGATTAAGAATTATCATGAATTTTATCGCTTCTATTTGACTGAGCATCGGCATATTATTAGCCGCCGTCTGCACGTGGCCGGCAGTAGCATCGGTTTATACTGTTTTGCCAAAGCCATTCGTCAAGGCAAGCCGCGATATTTTGCATATGGTTTACTCTCGGGCTATGCCTGTGCCTGGGTCGGTCATTTTATCTTTGAGCGCAATAAACCAGCCAGCTTCAAACAGCCTGTATATAGCTTTATCTCGGACTGGCGCATGTTTGCCGATGTCCTGCGTGGTAATATCAGTCTGATCGACCTTAAATACGATAAAATTTCCAGTTCTGATCGACCTTAAATACGATAAAATTTCCAGTTAAGCCAGAATGACTTTTATCGGAATGTGCCCACTTAAAGCATGAAATTTCGATAAAAGCCTTGCAAGTCTAGAATTATTATTCTAATAATTATGGTATTGCAGATTAGGTTTTTTGATCAACCATTATATTTTAATTAATACATCAGTTTTCCAAGCCTGGAGCGA
Organism: Acinetobacter lwoffii; assembly: GCF_024129115.1. GTDB lineage: Bacteria > Pseudomonadota > Gammaproteobacteria > Pseudomonadales > Moraxellaceae > Acinetobacter > Acinetobacter lwoffii_T. The sequence continues at coordinate 16,732 of NZ_JAMXXO010000008.1, read as the reverse complement.
CCTTCTCCGGGCTTTTTTTATGCCTGTTTGCTACCAATAAATGTTCAAGATTTTGCTCATGCTATTGTGTAAATATTCATAGAAGAATTCATGTGGATTTGTGCTGAAAGTAAAAGATCCTTTCTGGCTTTGAAACGTTTTCCCACAAACGAATGACTCAAAACCAGAAAGGATCGGGTATTACAAACACAGGTATTTATTTTTCTGTTTATTTTCTGTGTCTAAGGCTATTTAAGACGCTTCGTGCCGATTGGGCTATCCCTGAAAATAGGTATTTTTAATATTAATTAATTTGAGTACGCTTGAGCCAGGCGAAAAAAAGACAAAAAAATCGCTCTTAGAATTTTGCAACTTCTCCACCAAGTTATCTGCAAAATCCTAAAAGCGTTTGTCGGAGGGCGTAAGCATTAACACGTTATAATTATTGTTATAAGGCCATTAAAACGCAGATTTGAAAGTCCGTATATCCCTGAAAATGGTGATATTTACGATTTAATTGATAAATTGTGCTAAAAAACTGCAAATCTGTTGCTGCCCAGTCTCAGAAACAGCAAGATGGCGGCAATTAAACCGAGTTATGCCTATAATAGAGCCATCCTAGCAAGTGGCGAGCAAGATGCGCGGTTTATATTTAATTACCAATGATGATCCATTAGAGCTTTTATTAGCGAAGTTGGAAGGTGCAATGGCCAATGGTGGTGTTGCGGTCTTGCAATATCGCCGTAAAAAAGTGGCGAAAGAAGATCAAATTTACGAAATCGAGTATATGAAAGCCATGTGTGCTGAATATGCTGTACCTTTCGTGATTAATGATGATCTGGAAATGGCGGTTAAATACGGCGTGGGTGTGCATTTAGGCCAGGAAGATGGTTCGATTGTCGATGCTGTAGCACGTTTGCCTAAAGGCGTGTTGATTGGCCGTAGCTGTAATAACTCACTTGAGCTGGCTGAACAGGCAATTGCTGATGGTGCAAATTATGTGGCATTTGGAGCAATTTATGCTACTGACAGTAAACCTGAAGCCGGTAATATTGGTCTGGAAACCTTAAAACTGGCCAAAGAGAAATTAAACGTACCTCTCTGTGCGATTGGCGGTTTAACGGTTGAAAATTCAAAGGATGTCATTGAGTCAGGTGCAGATTATTGCGCGGTGATTAGTGATATATTGGGACTTCCTATGAATGCCATTCCTGAACGTTTAGATGAATGGTCTGCGCTTTTTCAAGCTACAGCATAAAATTTTTTGATTGATTTAATTTTGAGTCGAGTGCCTTCATGAGCTTATCTCCAAAGCAAGAACAATTGTTCAAACAAGCCAATAAACATATCCCGGGTGGCGTCAACTCACCTGTACGTGCATTTAATAGTGTCGGTGGGACGCCGGTCTTTATCGAAAAAGCCCAAGGTGCTTATCTGTATGATGTCGATGGCAAACGTTATGTGGACTATGTAGGTTCATGGGGGCCGATGATTCTGGGTCATGCACATCCTGCGATTATTAAAGCCGTTCAGGATGCTGCGGTCGATGGTTTGAGTTTTGGTGCGCCCACAGTTCATGAAACCACACTTGCAGATATTATTTGCGAGATCATGCCATCGATTGAACTAGTGCGTATGACCAACTCGGGTACAGAAGCGACCATGACCGCGATTCGTTTAGCACGTGGTTATACTGGCCGTGACAAGATTGTAAAATTTGAAGGCTGTTATCATGGTCACTCAGATTCATTATTGGTAAAAGCCGGTTCAGGTTTATTGACCAGTGGAGAAGGGGAAGCGACGTCTGCAGGCGTGCCAGCAGATTTTGCTAAACATACGCTGACACTTCCATATAACGACATCGCGACTTTAAAAGAATGCTTTGCCAAATTCGGTTCAGAAATTGCCGGCGTGATTGTTGAGCCAGTCGCAGGCAACATGAACTTGGTGAAACCAATTGACGGTTTCCTGCAAGCGATTCGTGATGTTTGTGATGAACATGGTTCAGTGTTTATCATTGATGAAGTAATGACCGGTTTTCGTGTCGGTCTTGGCGGTGCGCAAGCACATTATGGCGTAACTCCGGATTTAACCACTTTAGGTAAAATCATCGGTGCAGGCTTACCAGTCGGTGCATTCGGTGGTAAACGTGAAGTGATGGAATGTATCGCACCATTGGGTAAGGTCTATCAAGCAGGTACGCTATCAGGTAACCCATTGGCAATGCGTGCCGGTATAGAGATGTTCAAACATCTTCGTGCTGAAGGTTTCTATGAGAAATTGTCTGCGCAACTTGAGAAACTGCTGGTTGGCTTGCAAGCTGCTGCGGATGAAGCAGGCATTCCATTCAAGACACAACAGGTTGGTGGGATGTTTGGTCTGTACTTTACCGATCAGGAAGACATCACCAGCTTCGATTCAATGTTGAAATGTGATGTAGATGCCTTCCGTAAATTCTTCCATGGCATGTTAAGTCGTGGCGTAAACCTTGCACCATCTGCTTTTGAAGCAGGATTTATTTCTGCTGCGCATAGTGATGAAGATATTGCTTACACGATTCAAGCGGCTAAAGAAACTTTTGCTGAGATGAAAGGATAATTCGACCTCTCCCTGACCCTCTCCTAAAAGGAGAGGGAATATAAGCCCGAGTGATCGGGCTTATTTCATTCTTTGGATTAGACATCATAAGATTTGAAATTGATAAATTAAAGGATTAGATAGATCAATGAAAACCAAACATTATTTGACTTTAAGTGATGCGGAATTTTTATTAAATGAAGCTCATCAATATGCGATTCAGAACAGTTTTAATGTCAGTATTGCTGTAGTGGATGAAACCGGAAATTTACTGGCGATGAAGCGTATGGATGGCGCAGCACCAATGACTGCAAATCTGGCTATTGAAAAAGCCAAATGTTCCGCTATGAGTCGCCGTCCATCGAAGTTATTTGAAGATATTATCAAAGGCGGGCAGATGGGCTTCCTGACCATGAAATCATTTTCAGGAATGCTGGAAGGTGGTGAGCCGATTATGTATGAAGGACAGTTGGTAGGTGCAATGGGCGTGTCGGGAGTGAAGTCGTTTCAGGATGCTGAGATTGCGCAGGTAGCCATTGAGAAATTTTTGGCGAAGCAAAGCTAATCCAAAATAGAAATTGATCAGCTCAATTTAATAAAATCATCCAAAGATGTTCCAAAATGAAGCGTGGAATGTGAAATGTCAGCTAAAAAGCCCAATCGCTAATGATTGGGCTTTTTACACCAATATAAGATTTTGTTTTAAAATGAAATTTACAGAGGATTTCATATAACATGTATTATATTAATTTTAGGAAAACTTAATTTTCAAATGCGACAGAAGCAGTCATCGCTCATAGACACTCGCTCAATTCTTATCTATAACTATAAAAAAATGATTTTGAAGGAATTTTTATGAACGTAGCTTTAGTAAATTTACAAATGGTATGTGTTCATGTTGTGAACAGCTACTCTAAATCTGAGACAGGTTTCGGCTCTTACAAAATTCCAGATATTAGGTGCTCAAAACCCTTAATTTATAATGTTAAAAAAAACGATCAATTGGTTTTTTTACAGAGAATGTTAGATTTAAAAATTGATAATAAAGAGATCAATTTATCGCTTCCTAATGAGATCGGACTATCATTGAATATATTTACTAAAGCTAGAGATGAAGCTGAAAATCTACTAGAAAAACTTAAAAAAGATATGGAAAAGAATAAAGATTTTTATAGTGAAAATGTCTCGTTATTTTATGACTATATTGAACAAATACAAATAGCATCTGTTTTTTCTTATAAAGCAGTTGAAGCATTTTGCAACGCCACAATCCCTAATGACTTCGTTTATAAAAAAACAAACTCAAAAGGTATTCAAGAAGTCTATGAAATTTCTCAAATTGAAAAATGGATACCAACTTCAGAAAAACTCACTGAAATTATTCCAAATATTTTGAACTGTGAATCACCTAAGCAAATCAAGTATTGGTCAATGTTTAAAGAATTAGAAACCCTTAGAAATGAAATTATTCATTCAAAAAAGAAAAATAGCATTGAAAATACAAAAAAATGTTATCAAATAACGTATTAGATATTCTTAATTCAAGCATTTATATTCTTAACCACTTTATTCAAAACGATATATCGAATGAGGTTTTTCCATTAGGTTTTTTAGATAAGAAGTGGCGAATTTATGAAATTGATGACCCGAAGAAAATTTTTGAGTGGACTCATTGGGCAGAGTGATTTTTAGTGCCTCAGATACTCCTCTTTTGCTTATGTTAGTTTTAGCATTTAGTCCTTATTTGGCTAAATCACCCTATTTTTAGGATAGTCGCGTTAATCAACTCTAGGCATATTTAATATAATGGCGATTATACGAAATTAGAACAATAATCATCTGTGAAATCAAAGTGTTTTTCAAATAATGCTAAACTAAAATAGCATGAATCATCATGCTATTTTGTATTTATAAGAGCCTCCCATGCTGTACTCTATGCCCAAAAAAATCCAACTTGCTCCATCCCAAGCTAAATGGCAGCTGTCCTCAACACAATCTGTTTTGGTTTTAGTTGGATTGCAAAACTTGCGTATGCAACAGGGCATACAAGAGAGTGGACTCATGGGGAATTTGATTCAACTAACCAATAAAGCCAAAGCGCTGGATATTCCGATTGTTGATTTGTACGGTGATGATTTGATGCAAGGCATGCAGCAATTGGGAGAATATGCCTCAACGCATCCGCAGCTAATTTTTGCCGGGCAGGTCACACCAATGCTGAAACAGATTTTACCGCATCTGATGAGTGTGACGGATCAAATCGGTGTGGTCGATGATGTGATTTTATTGGCGAATCAAGATCAGCATATTCAATGGATCGAAAATATTTCAGCACAGGGGATACATCACTTAAATACCTATAGCCTGACCCGCTTATGGGATTTAAGCGCATCTTCCGAATATGTATTGTCGGCCAAAGGCATTATGTTGGCTGTCGCAGAACAGCTGGATATGGATGCTTTGGAAATTGATCCCTATGTCGACTTAAAAAATTATGGTCTGGATTCGGTAGCGGTGGTGAGTCTAGTCGGTATATGGCGTGCACATGGTGCCAATATCCGTTATGAAGATGTGCTAAAACATCCGTCTTTGCACGAATTGGCAAGCTTCATTTTAAAATCCTCAGGTTGATGCGCTGCGATTGAGCAATTTTATGCGCTAAATCGGAAATTTCATCGTCATTTACATAAATGCGCATTGTAATTATTGGCTAAGCTTTCTATCATTGCCGCCTTGTTTTTCACGATCAGCCTGGGATTGAACTTTGAGTAATTTTCTAACCGAACATCTGATACATCGTGATGACGATTTCATGGTCATCCACAAACCTGCAGGTTTACTCACAGTTCCCGGTAAAACAGAAGACTTACAAGATTGCCTGATCAACCGTCTGGTCAAATTAGAACCCAAAACTTTACTGATTCATCGACTGGATCGCGATACATCCGGTATTTTGGCCTTTGGTCTGAGCAAATGGGGACAAAAAACCATTTCCCGCCAGTTTCAGGAACGCCAGACTGATAAAACCTATCAGGCTATGGTTGCCGGTACACTCGAAGGTGAAGGCACTATTGAAGTGCCAGTGGTGTATGATCCAAGCCGTCCCCCCTTACATATCGCAGATCCCGCACATAATAAGCCGGCCATCACGCATTGGCAGGCGATCGAACATTTTAATATTCAGGGACAGCCCGTGACTCGGGTGAAACTGACCCCAATTACCGGCCGTTCACATCAGCTACGGGTGCATATGCAATATCTCGGACATCCGATTATTGGCGATACCTTATATGCGACATCCGAACAGCAACAGCTCAGCTCGCGTTTATGTTTACACGCGGAACGTTTGAGTTTTTATCATCCTCAAACAGAGCAGTTGGTCGAATTTTATTGTCCGGCGCCGTTCTAGGAAATACTTCTTTAATCGGCGTGAATTATGCTCACTTTTTAGTGGGCTTTATGTCAAAATACATTGCTTGAAGGTGTGGAATTTTGCTCCAATGACGTTTCGTGATTGAGCCTAATATTCATAATCTTGTACTTAAGATAAAGGTGGAAAAATTGCAGCAATTTGCTATTGGTCAACGTTGGTTATCAGATACTGAAACAGAACTCGGTTTAGGCGTTCTTATTGATGTTGATGAGCGGTCGGTCAGCATTTTATTCCCGAAAAGCGATGAAACCCGCGTCTATGCACGCAGCAATGCACCCTTATCTCGTATCGTATTTAATGTGAAAGATGAATTACAGGATCAGGAAGGGACCAAGTGGATTGTAGAATCCGTTGAAGACCGCAATGGCGTGGTGCGTTATCATGTCGTTCGTACCTTGGAAGATGGAACTGAAGAACGTAAATCGCTGAATGAAACCCGTATTGGTGCGACCATCCAGCTGTCTAAGCCTCTAGACCGTTTATTGGCCAGTCAGGTTGATTATAAAGAATGGTATGACCTGCGTATTGAAGCGTTGCTAATGCAGGCCAATATGCAAAGCAGTCCACTGCGTGGTCTAGTGGGTTCACGTGTAGGCCTGATTCCACATCAATTGTATATTGCTCATGAAGTCGGTCAGCGTTTTGCACCGCGTGTGTTACTGGCGGATGAAGTAGGTCTGGGCAAAACCATCGAAGCGGGTCTGATTATCCATCAACAGCTGAAAACCGGCCGTTCTGAACGTATTCTGATTTTAGTACCGGATTCGCTGCAATATCAGTGGATGATTGAGATGCGCCGTCGTTTCAATCTTGAGTTCTCGCTGTTTGACTTGACCCGTACTGCATCGATCAAAGAGCATGATCCTGAACAGAACCCGTTCCTGACCGAGCAAAAAATCATTGCCTCTGTCGATTTGATGATTGACCATGAAGATCTGCGTGAACAGGCGCTTGAAGCCGGTTTTGACTTGTTGGTGGTCGATGAAGCGCATCACCTGATGTGGGGCGAAGAAGACGGTGGTAATGACCGTTATGATCTGGTTGAAGAACTGGCTGAACATACGCCGGGCGTATTGTTATTGACCGCAACACCGGAACAGCTCGGTGTAGAAAGTCATTTTGCACGCCTGCGTTTGCTCGATCCGCAGCGTTTTAACTCGCTGGATCGTTTCCTCGATGAAGAAGCACAATATCAGCATACCGCTAAAATTGCAGAAGTGTTAATGTCAGACCTGCCTCTTGAAGCAGACCACTTGACTGCGATTGAGGCCTTGTTGGGTCATGCGATTGAAGATTACCCTGAACAGCGTTTCCGTGCTATTCACGAACTTTTAGACCGTCATGGTACGGGACGTATCCTGTTCCGTAACACACGTGAAGCCATTCAAGGTTTCCCGGGTCGTGACTGTCAACCGGCACCATTACCAGCACCAGAAAACTGGTCGAAAGATGGCAAATTGCGTGAACAGATGTGGCCTGAAGAGGCGCAACTCGATGGCGCATGGATGGAAACTGATCCACGCGTGATGTGGCTGATGGAACGTTTGCGTACCGATCTCAAACACAAGAAAGTCTTACTGATTGCACGTAGTGGGCCAGTAGTTGAAGCGCTGGAAAATGTACTGCGTCTACATGCCGGTATCCGTACCGCAATGTTCCATGAAGGTATGAGCCTGCTGGAACGTGACCAGGCTGCGGCGTATTTTGCTGAAGATTCGTATGGCGCGCAGATTTTACTCTGCTCGGAAATTGGTTCGGAAGGTCGTAACTTCCAGTTTGCCTCTGACCTGATTTTATTCGATCTTCCAGCCAATCCAGACGTGTTAGAACAGCGTATTGGTCGTCTGGATCGTATCGGTCAAGAAAACCGCATTCAGATTCATGTGCCTTATCTGGTGGGAACTGCGCAAGAACGCATGTTCCGCTGGTATAACGAAGCCTTGAATATTTTCAGTAATATTTCCCCAACTGCACAAACCTTGCAGGAAAATTTTATTGTCCGTTTGAAAGACTGTCTACTTGCAGACAAAGGTCAAGCATTTGAAGACCTGCTGGAAGAAGTCAGTGTGCAACGTGAAGCTTTGGAAGCTGAATTGCAGGAAGGTCGTGACCGTCTGCTGGAATACAACTCTTGCCGTCCAGTGGTCGCACAGGAAATTGTCAATGCGCTTGAAGACTATGATGACAACACCACCTTGCCAATATTCATGAAGCGCCTTATGGCGTCCACGAATATCGACTTTGATGAGCAAAGTAACGGTACAGTGATCATCAAGCCAACCGATCAAATGCAGGTTCAAGGTTTGACGCTGGATGAAGAAGGGATTACAGCGACTTTCTATCGTGATCAGGCACAAATTCGTGAAGATGCGCAATACTTGACTCTAGAACATCCATTCACTGAAAGTGTGATGGAAATGATCAATACCCAAGGCTTTGGTAGCACCAACGTTGCGGTATTAAAATCTGCAGCACTGCCACAAGGTTCGGTATTATTAGAAGTATGGTTCAAGGTTGATGTCGTCGCACCGAAAGCATTGAACTTGCCATCTAGCTTGCCGCAACAGTTAATCCGTGTCTTGCTCAGTGAAAAAGGTCAGGATCTCTCCCAGAAGATTGCACCAGAAATCCTGAAGCCTTATCTACATCATTTGGATGGCAATAGCTGTCGTCAGGTGGTGAAAGCACGTCGTGATGTGATTGAAGCGCGTTATCAGCAGGCACTTGAACTGGCACGCAGTGCTTTGCCGGGCTTCAAGCAGCAAGCCAAAGAAGTGTATGGCAACAAATGGCAATACGAAATTGATCGCCTGACCTATCTAAAGCAGTTCAACCCAAGTATCCGTGAAGATGAAATTGCGCGTTTACAGAAGTTGCAGAAAGAAGGTCTAAGCCTGCTGGATGGTCTATCGGTAACACCGGAAGCGATTCAGGTGATGGTCGTGGTCAAGCCTTAAGTTTCACGCAATTAAAAAATGCAGCTTTCGGGCTGCTTTTTTTATGGGCAAAATCCGGGTTTATTATTTTTTTGGTCGGAGAATGCTGGTCTGTCATTTTCCTCCTGTTTAAAATTAGCCTACTGAATAATAAGAATGACAAAGTATGTCAAAAGCACTGATTACCCTTGGCACAAAGACCAGTCATGGCGGCATGGTGGCTGAATGCGAACTCTCTTTTTTGATCAATGGTATTGCCGTGCATTTAAATGGTATGAAGCATTATTGTCCCAAATGCCAGACTATGGTCACCGCAATTTCCAGTAATTTGTCTATTACTGTCAAAGGACGGGCAGTGGTCATCGCGGGGGATAAGGCCAGTTGCGGCGCGACTTTTCTACCGATGCAACATTTGACTGTATCGCAGAAATAGACTTTAAATTCTGAAGGAATACAGAGAAATGACTTTGAGGTCATGCTTTGAGCATTTTTGCGCTGCCGAATAAATCTTTAAAGCGGTAAGCTCATCTTACGATTTCAGGATGAATACGCGCTGCGTTTAAAAATAATGAAACAAGCCCTACATTTTACTCATGCCAATGGTATCCCTTCGGCAACTTATCAAAAGTTTCTGGACTATTTTCAGCAAGACTATGAAGTCAAAGCGATTCCCTTGATCGGCATGAACCCGCAATATCCAATTACGCGAGACTGGCGTTATCTGGTCGATGAAGTCATTGCAGATATCGAGCAGCAGTTTCCTCAGCAGCAGGTGATTGGTTTAGGGCATTCCTTTGGTGGTTTGGTGACCCTTATGGCTGCGTATCGACGTCCCGAACTGTTTTCCAAACTGGTCATTATGGATCCACCGTTTGTGATTGGAAAAAACAGCGCCATGTTTGAACTGGTTAAAAAGCTGAATCTGAAAAGTATTGATCGCTATACGCCATCCGGGGTAACGCTGAAACGCAAGGATCATTGGTCATCGAAACAGGATGCTATTGAAGCACTCCGGTTTAACCGCTTATTTAAAAATTTCGATGAGCAGTGTTTTGCTGATTATATCGAGAGCGGCATTCAGCCAGAACCTGAACGTGGTGGGGTGACGTTAACTATTCCAAAACGGATAGAAGCGGAAATCTTCCGGACTGTACCCGCCTGGTGGTGGAGAACACCACGCCGACCGCCTGAAGTGCCGATGCATCTGATGACTGCAGAGCAGAGCCAGTTTTATCAGCAGGGTTTGCCACAAGGGATGCACAAGATTTATCGGATTAATTATTCTGTGGTTGAGGGCGGGCATATGTTCCCGCTTGAGTATCCGGAAGCCACTGCAAAGGCAGTCAAAGCCCAACTCGCACTTTTGTAATCTTCATAAAAAAGAGACGTTGATTGCGTCTCTTTTTATACTACTTCATGCAAATCGGAAAATTAACGTAGCTGAGAATCTTCCAGATGACGTGCACCTTCCAGAATCATCCGGATCATGATCATGGTCTGTTCGGCAATTTCTTTACGGTCTTCGGCAGGCATATCAATCACATTAGCACCCATGTTGAACACCAGTTGGGTAATGGCTTTGGCGGCAATATCCGGATGAAATAACTTCTTATTGTTTAGGCGTTCCAGACGAATCAAATCATCCTGAAGTTCCTGCTGAAAATAATTCAACTGACGTTCTACCGCCTGTTTATAAGATTTGGAACCGGTATAACCTTCACGCAATAACAGGCTCAGATTGCCTTCATCGGCATCCAGTTGGGCAATAAAGACTTCTACAGAACTGCGGATGATGCTGTTCTGGCGAGAGGCTTGCAGACGTGCTTCATGCAGAATCTGACGCAATACAATCCCGGCACGATCAATCAGCTCAATGGCCAGTTCATCAATATCTTTAAAATGACGATAGAAGCTGTTCGGTGCAATACCGGCCTCACGCGCGACTTCACGCAAACTTAAAGAAGAAATACTTTTTTGTGGCCCAATCAGATTCAACGCAGCCTGAAACAGTTCTTCCTTGGTAATGGTGGCCTTGCGACCGACACTGCGTACGATAATCGGCTCATCAATGCTTTTCGATTGTAATAAAGATGCGTCACTGCTTATTTTCATTGAAGGCTCGTTCATCAATAGGTTCATGCATGAATCATTTTATTATAACCGAGCCAGTCAAGCTTGTGAAATGATTAGAAACAATACAGTTGTATATACAAATATATATACATGTGTATAATAATCAAAAAAACCAAGGTGATGTCACAAACGATGCATGTACTGCAAAAACTTAAAATGCCATTGAATGCACTGTCTGATAGTGTAGTTGATCAGCATGCAATTAATTTCTGGATTCAGAAACTCAATCCTGTATGGTCGTTGAATCAGCCATTAGGCAAGATCGTGCATACAGAAAATGCAGCACAGGATATGCTGAGTCTGAAAATTCAAGTGAATCGCTTATTTAAGTTTGGTGAAGCAGGGCAGCATCATCCGGTCTATGTGGTGGTAAACGGCATCCGTTATGAACGTAGCTATAGTTTGACCCGTGTAGATGCGCAACATGTTTTATTGACCGTGAAAAAAGTCAATGCCGGTAAAGTCAGTACCTGGTTGGCAGAACAGGCACAAGTAGGTGATGTGATCGAATTTGGTCAGCCTTATGGTGATATGACCTTGCCTGTGCAGACGAGTCCATTGATCTTGCTTGCAGCAGGGAGTGGTATTACCCCAATGCTCAGTATGCTGGAAAGCTTGAGCAAAAAAGGTGAACTATCTGCACCGGTTACTCTCTGGTACTGGGTTAAAAAAGATCAGGATGCCGCATTTAAAGCACGGTTTGAAGAACTTGCTCAAAAACATGCAAATTTCTCATTTCATGTGTATGCCACTCAAGAACAGCCAGCTTCTGCACGTCTTGATGAAACCTATCTGACCGATCTGCAAAATCTGGAAAATAGCATCGTATATTGCTGTGGCCCTTCAGGTTTTGTATCTAAAGCAGAACAGCTTTTTGCTCAGGCAAAACAGTTTAAAGGTGAAGCATTTAGCATGAGCTTGGCGGATCTATCGGATACCGGCTTTATTAATGTCACTCTGACCCAGTCGAAAAAAATTGTCAGCATTCCAAAAGGCCAGTCCATTTTGGTGAGCCTGGAACAGCAAAATATTAAACCGACCCATGGTTGCCGTATGGGCATTTGTAATAAATGTGCCTGCAATAAAGTAGAAGGTTCGACCAAGAATTTGGTCAATGGTGCGCAAAATACCGAACCCGGCAACCTGCTCAAAATTTGTATTAACTCAGCGCAGACTGACCTTGTCATCGACTTATAAGCGAGTTTTATCTTATGAATATGCCAGTAAAATTACAGTATTTTAAAAATCCTAAAAACCGTGAATTAACCCAGTTTGAACTTGATGAACTTGCACGTGAACTTGATGCAATTAAGCAAGAAGTGCTAGATGATCTGGGTGAGAAAGACGCCAAATATATCCGTCGTGTCTATTCAACCATTCGCTATTCATCGATTGTCGGTCGTGCTTTGCTGTTTGCAGGCTGGTTCCCGCCAGCATGGTTGTTGGGGACAGGCCTGTTGGGCTTTGCCAAAATTATGGAAAACATGGAACTGGGTCATAATGTCATGCACGGTCAATATGACTGGATGAATGATCCGAAAATGAATGGCCAGACCTATGAATGGGATATCGTAGGGACTTCAGACAACTGGCGTCAAACTCATAACTTTAAGCATCATACCTATACCAATATTAAAGGTATGGATGATGATATCGGTTATGGCCTATTACGCCTGTTCCCGGAACAGCGCTGGAAACCGGGATATTTATTGCAACCGATTTATGCAGTGCCATTCTGTTTATTGTTCCAGTGGGGGGTTGCAATTCAGAATCTTGAATTGGGTAAATACTTCAAAGGCCGTAAAAGCAAAGAGCAGACCAAAGAAGAATGGCGTCCAATGCAGAGCAAAATCGGTAAACAGCTGTTTAAAGATTATGTATTCTTTCCACTCATCGCAGGTCCTGCGGCTTTACCGGTTTTGACCGGTAATATGGTGGCCAACGGTCTGCGTAATATCTGGACCTTTAGTATTATTTTCTGTGGCCACTTTACCAAAGATGTAGAAGTATTCCCGAAATCGGTACTGCAAAATGAAAGTCGTGGTCACTGGTATATGCGTCAGATCCGTGGTTCATCCAACCTGACCGGTTCTGAAGCGTTTCATATCTTGACGGGTCATTTAAGTCATCAGATTGAACATCATTTGTATCCTGATGTACCTGCACGTCGCTATCGTCAAATGGCACCGAAAGTTCAGGCTGTTTGTGAAAAATATGGTTTGAACTATAACAATGCCAGCTTGGTAAAACAGTACGGTAGTGTGATCAAACGTATTGTGAAATATGCATTTCCGTTTAAGAAATAATTTTTCTTAAAGCTAAAAAAACCACTTCAAATGAAGTGGTTTTTTAAGCTAGGAGGCGAATACTTCAGGAAGTAGAAGTCCTGATTGCGAAGCTATTTAATATAATTTCAAGGCATAAAGTAAAAAAGTTAATCTGCCATTTATAGCGTTGTCTAAAGGTGTTTAGTAGGTTAACCCGATAGAATGGAAAGGACTAATATGGCATCGAATGAGCTGAAATATTAATTTTTGGAAGCTGTTGATCTTGACCCTCAAAATAGCTTTGCTGCGCCAGACTGAGCATTTCTATATCTTCCTTGCTATTCCCATAAGCATAAATTTCAGCATAATTATCCAGATTATATTTTTCTAGAATTCTAATTTTCTTTTGTGTGTTACTACAGTCAGGAGTTTGATAAAACCCTGTCAATTTCCCAGCTTTGATTTCAACTTCGCTACAGATTAAATCGATATTTAAATAACTGCACACCGGTTTAAGATACAAATCCAATGAGGCTGATACCAGCACGACTTCATGTCCTAATTGTTGATGCTGTTTAAGTTGTTCTAATAATTTCGGATTCAACTTGAATATTAGTTGTTGTGCATAATCCTGAGCTAATTGCAGAATTTCCTCTGCATCACTGTTTTTAAACATGCTGGCATACAATTTGGGTCGCATGCGGTGTGCCGGATAGAAATTTAAATAATAGGCCTGTATCCATGGCAAAATTTGCATGCCGCGTTTCACAATATGCCGTTTTCTTAAGGCATGGAAAATGAACCCGGTAAAGCTATCATGTAGATACAGGGTTCCATCAAAATCAAATAAGGCTAGAGTTTTAGATTTTTGATTTTGCGCATGCATGTTTGATATCGACCATCGACGCGGGTAGCAAACCAGTTAGTATTATAATCACGACTTAATTTTGGTCCGGAAATGACCACTTCAGGCATAATGGCATAGATAGGATCTTTACCCGTTTTTTCCTGATAAAGCTTGCTGACACCACGATAAGTCATCGTATCTTCAAAGTCTTTATCTTTTTCTTTCTTTAAATCAGCTCGGATTTGACGTTCAGTGATAATAAAATTATTTTTGGCAAAAACACTGATTAACTCACGCTCAGATTGACTCTTCTGCGAACGGATCGCGCCATCTTTAGTATAGAGCAATAAGTCGCCATCCAGATCAAGTTCGGCTTCAGTTAAATCATTTAACATGCTCTGAAAAGCGGCATTTCGACTGGAATACATGCCCGAGTTATAGTCCGCAAAACGATAAATTGGCTTGTCATAATCCGCCGGATACATCATCAGGCGATGAATCCCATAATACAGACCGCCATATTGACTGTAGAGATCGGTACGTAACTCTGCGATATTGCCGCCTTGGCGTTTATGTTCTTTCGCATAGCTGATATGTACCTGCATTGAACCCAAGGTGGTAATTGGATTCATTTTCTCGCCAATATTCTGGCCGACCAGTTTGGCAGCACCAGTCAGGGCGCTAACATGATAATGCTTTGACATATAATCAAATATTTCACGATATAATTCGTCGAGTTCACGTTCGGTTTTGACCCGGCGCATCTGGCTTAAGTAGTTGTCTTCAGGACTCGGATGGTTCTTGAGAACTTCCTGGAAATATCCTGCAACTGTGCCACCAATTGCTTGACCAAGCTTATCTTTGAATTTTTCATCAAGGCGACCTTGGACTTCCTTAACCGCCTTTTCACCCAAACCCGGAACAGTAGGATCTGCAACAAAGTTAGATTCCTGATCAACCACTGCCACAATCGTACAAACATTTTCCTTGGTCTGAGGAATGCCGAGCTGTTCGGTAATGTCATAAATATCTTGTGCCCAAGACTCACGTTGGTTGACACGGTTTGGAATAGCTTTGCGAATATGTTCAACTTCAAGTGTCGGTTCATCATCTTTTGACCACCATGAACCATTGCCACAACCGGCAAGACCCAGAGAAAGTACAAGTACAGACAATGACTTAAAAGAAAAACAAGAAGCGAAAGTTTTATTCATGGTGTCGTAAATTAATTGAAAAGATGAGCGAATAAGGCAGATGCAGTATACTATGCCCATCAAAAAAGTGATGAATTTATATGTATATTGGTCCATATCAACTGTCAAACAATTTGATTGTCGCTCCCATGGCAGGTGGGAGGTATTAAATTTAATTTCTTCTTAAAACAATAACTTATAATTTTTATAATTGGTTAAGGTACAAAAAAAGATACAACATATTTTTGATTTTTGTTGTACCTTTAACTGAAAATTCTTAAACTTTACTCCTGAAATTTTCATGAAATTAAAATTTCAGGGGCTTATCACTATTCTATAAAAACTAATTAAAGAGTGGCAATTAATTTTACATAAAATCAATATCATCAATTTCATTCATAACTTCGTAAGTCCTTTAAAGGGTGGCAATGATCTTCTGATAGTGCTTAATATCTTCAAATTGTAGAGCTTGACCTTTTTCTGTCTTTTGGCCATTTTTGTGCAGGCTGATAACCACCAATATGGAAATCCCAGGCTACTTCAGGAACATTCGCAAAATACTATTCATCGTTGATATAGACATTTCCATCTGTGTAAGTCTTTTCAACTGTATTGTCACCGCTTTCAGGGTATTGTGTGATGAGTTTAAGGCTAGAATCTTCCATAAAATGAAGTTCTCTTAACTTTTTGCCGAGAGTAACTAATTCCCAAAATGTATCTTTGTCTTTAGGATAGGGTATTCTTGGGAAGTCGATTTTTAAAAATTCGACAAAAGTATTGCTCCATTGAACAATATGGTTAAGTTGGACAATATGGGGGTAAATAATTGAAATATATTAATATTCATATTGCTCAAAATAAATAAGTTTGAGCAATATGATTAGCAAGTTGAAATGTTTTATAAATCATTTAGTTATAGTTAATTTGTTAATGTTGCTCAACTTTCTCAAATAGATGTTTGATAGTTCACTCTGCAACTAAATTCAGCCCAAAACTCATCATAGACTTCATGAAAGTTGATGAGTCCAGATCTATTAAAACCATATCTTTCAAAAAACTGATTGTCTATAAAGTAAGTAACAGCTTCGTAAGTATTGAGATGATCAGCTACTGAAAGTTGGTTACAAAATGATGAATTGAAATGTAATTGTAGCGCCGTATGTTCAATAATTTTAGAAGCAATCATTTTTGAAATATTACGTACATTTAGACTTTGAATAACAGGATGGGTAGAAATTGGAAACTGACTTGGTGAATTACTCATAAAAGAATCCTTGGTGGTGTTTTAAAAAGTATGCTGACATTAAATGAAGCCATTATTGATGTAAAAGAAGGTTAAGTCGAAGGCTTTAAAATGGTTTTCAAGC
>NZ_JAMXXO010000007.1:0-119421 GCF_024129115.1 Acinetobacter lwoffii | reverse complement strand
TCCCTTCCCGAACTCAGAAGTGAAACCTCTTAGCGCTGATGGTAGTGTGGGGTTACCCATGTGAGAGTAAGTCATCGCCAGCTCATTATTCGAAAATCCCCCTCCGCATTAGCAGAGGGGGATTTTTTTATGCGTGGAATTTTAGATAAGATATTTAACATATCTATATCTCAAAGTTGATCAGATTCTTCTGAGACAGAGAATTCCTGTTAATTTGTTTGACCTATTGGGATCTCTGTAAAACTAGCGCTATAAGAGTTTACAAGCTGATCTTATAAACCTTACAAAATAAAAAACCAGCGATTCGCTGGTTTTTTATTGCAGACTATTTTAGCCAAACACGCGCATTACGGCTGCGATTAATACCCAAAGAATGACAATCGCCACGATGGGTTCAACAATTTTTGCCCATGTTGGGGTATTGATAACAATGACTTCTTCGACATCTTGATGCTGTTGATTCTGGCTTACCATTTGATTAAACTCCTTCATTGATGCTTCCAATGATAGCTCTTCTTGCACAATTGGTTTAGAGCCTTTGAGTTCTGTTAGCTTGTTTGTTGTCCAAACCCAATCATCTGCTTGACCAGATAAATGTTCAATTTGCCCGGTCAGTAATTCCTGGATGCTATGGATATTATGATTGCCGGTATCATGCAGTTGTTTTAATTCGATAAGTTGTAAATGAAAAATTTCTGAAGTACTGTGCTCAAGCTGAGCTCGATCCAAGGTAGATTGATTTTCCGGACTGGTAGCGAGATGACGCACGATTTCCAGGATATATAATTCATCAGGATGATTGATTTCATTATAAATTTTTTGTGGGTTATGACGCCATTCAGTAATAAGTTTTCCTAAAGTTAAGGCATTGATTTCTGATATATATTTTCGTCTTTCTTCTTTTGTATATTCTTTTAGAAGCTCAGGCTTTTGAGTCTCTATCTGTTCAACAAAATATTGTACTAAATCAAAAGCCATTCACTTGCTCCATTATTTTTAATCTAATAGTCTTAAAGTCGGTTTTTTCTTTGGTTGTTCAGTTTGTTCTTCAGTGCTTGATTTTAAAGCATCTTCATCATTTTGTGTATGCTCATATTCACCTGGATCAAAGAATAAACCTTGACCATTTTCACGTGCATAAATACCGAGTACTGCTGCCATAGGCACATAAATATCACGAGAAACGCCACCAAAGCGAGCCGAGAAGCTAATGGCATCATTGCTCATATGCAGCGCATGCACGGCATGTGGCACAATATTCAGAACAATCTGTCCATCTTTAATAAACTGCTCAGGAACCATGGTATTTGGGCGTGTGGCATCCACCAGCAGGTAAGGCGTCATATTGTTATCGCAAACCCACTCATAGATTGCACGTGCCATATAGGGACGGGTAGGGCTAAGGCTGAATTCTTGTTCGGACATGATGTTTCTCTACGGATGCTTGAGTTGCGCTGAATAACGGTTCTTTTCCTGCAATGTCATGGATTTTACAAAGGCAGGACGACTGAAAATTCGTTGGCAATATAAATAAAACAGACGGCATTGCTGCTGTGGTAATTCTACACCCATCTGTTTCAGACGGATAAAAATTGGTGCCAGCATACAATCCAGGATACTAAATTGTTCAGACATAAAATAGGGAAAATGCTGGAAGAGTGGCATCAGTGAAATCAGGATATCCTGTAACTGCTTTTGTGCCTGAGTTCTGGCTTTCTTATCTAGAGTATCAGGATGGCGTAACATGATATCAGCCAGCTTTAACCAGTCATTTTCAAAGCGCCAGATGTATTGTCGTTGCTCTGCGCGGGGCATTGGAGCATCGGCATACAGTTTATTCTGACGATAACGATCATCTACATATTCTGAGATAATCGAAGTATTAAATAATTTAAGTTCATTTTCGATCAGCATCGGCAATTGATTATAAGGATTGAGACTGGCGAGATCCTCATCATCGGCATCCACCAAAATCAGGTTATATTTAATCTGTTTTTCGGTAAGCACATAGCGAATCCAATGGGAACGAAAGTCATCGGCATGACTATAGAGAGTGATTCCTTGAAGAGGCGCGCTTTCGACTGACATAAATCCTGATGAGCTTCTAATGAATAGACTAGGATACTAAAATTCAACCTAAAAAGCACCAAGCATCAAGGATCAATCGGCTTGAGCCGAGGTAGATTATAAGAAAAACAACTGGAGGAAAATAAGATGCTGATCAAGCTTCCTGTCATTTTGCTGTTTATCTGTATTGGGATCGCAAATTATTATTTGATGAAGTCATTCTGGTGTCACGAAGGGGTATGGGGTAAGGATGTACATGAACAATAACAAGAAAAAAGTTCTAAATGACCCACTAACCGCCATAAAAAAACCCTGGAAAATCCAGGGTTTTTTGTCCGATTCGGTAAACGAATTAACGTTTAGAGAACTGAGGACGTTTACGAGCTTTACGTAAACCAAGTTTCTTACGTTCAACTTCACGAGCATCACGAGTAACGAAACCAGCTTGACGAAGAGCAGGTTTTAAAGTTTCGTCAGAAGCGATCAATGCACGAGTAATACCGTGACGGATAGCGCCTGCTTGACCACCAATACCACCACCAGCAACAGTGATGTAAAGGTCATATTTGTCAGTAGCTTCAAGAAGCTCAAGTGGTTGGTTAACAACCATACGAGCAGTTTCACGACCGAAATACTGTTCAAGAGTACGGTTGTTAATTACGAGTTTACCAGTACCAGCTGATAGGAAAACACGTGCAGTTGCGGTCTTACGGCGACCTGTACCATAATTAGTAGCCATGTGCTGTTATCCCTTAGATGTCCAAAACTTGTGGCTGTTGAGCAGCATGTGGATGCTCAGTACCTGCATACACTTTCATTTTCTTGATCATTGCATAACCAAGAGGACCTTTAGGTAACATACCTTTAACAGCTTTTTCTAGAACTGCTTCTGGTTTGTGAGCGATTAACTTTTCAAAGTTAGTCTCACGGATACCACCAGGGAAACCAGTGTGGCGATAGTATTTCTTATCTTGTGACTTTTTACCAGTCACAGTGATTTCTTCAGCATTGATAACAACGATGTAGTCGCCAGTGTCAACGTGAGGAGTATAAGAAGTTTTATGCTTACCGCGTAAACGACGAGCGATTTCAGTCGCAAGGCGACCTAAAGTTTTGCCAGAAGCATCAACAACGTACCAGTCGTGTTGAACTTCAGCTGGCTTAGCGCTGAGAGTTTTCATTAAACCACTACCTATTATAGTTGGTTTGGACTATGGAATCTGTCCAAACTAAAGGAGACGCGATTCTAAACGAATACGTGAAGAATCACAAATGAAAATTAAAATTTCAAGCGCTGTATTTTATCTAATCTCCTTGGTGAAAGAAAGACCTAAGCCTTTATATGCTACAAAAACTGCAACTATATTTGTAACCATAATTTCAATCGTATCAAAATATTGATTTATAAGTACTCTTTGCAATGATCACTACAGCGTAGGCGTGATCGGGTTATAATATTTTTTAGCTTTGCCAAATTGAGAAGATGATGCTGCCTTTATATGTCACCAGTGGGGAACCTGCCGGAATTGGTCCTGATATTTGCCTGAGCCTAGCAGATCGTATTGATGAGCGCTCGATTGTGGTTTTGGCTGATAAGAGGATGCTGCAGCAACGTGCTGAGACACTCAAATTAGCAGTTGAACTGATTGACTATACAGGACAGGATGCTTCTTCAGACAAAGGTCAGCTTTTTGTAGAGCATGTACCCTTGCAGCAAGACGTCGTATTGGGCGAATTGAATCCGAACAATGCTGCTTATGTGCTGGAGCAACTTCGTCGATCCGCAGACTATGCCATGTCAGGAAAAAGTGTCGGCGTCGCGACTGCGCCTGTACAAAAATCTGTAATTAATGAAGCAGGCATTTCTTTTAGTGGTCATACCGAGTATTACCAGGAATTTGCTGGTGTTCCACGTGTAGTCATGATGCTGGCCACCAAAACTTTACGCGTGGCCTTGGCCACTACCCATCTTCCGCTTCGTGCCGTGGCAGATGCGATTACGCCTGAACGCTTGCATCAGGTGATTGATATTCTGATTCACGACCTGAAATCCAAATTCAAGATTGAACAGCCGAATATACTGGTTTGCGGTTTAAATCCGCATGCCGGGGAGGGCGGTTATTTGGGGATGGAAGAAATTGAAGTGATCAATCCGGTACTCGAAAGCTATCGTGCCCAAGGTATCAACATGAGTTTAAGCCTACCTGCTGATACTTTATTTACTCCAGAAAACCTAAAAGATGCTGATGCTGTTCTGGCGATGTATCACGATCAGGGCTTACCTGTGTTAAAATCACAGGGCTTTGGTGAAGCCATTAATATTACCCTCGGCTTACCGTTTATTCGAACTTCTGTTGATCATGGCACAGCACTCTCCCTTGCGGGGACGGGACTTGCGAAAAGTTCCAGCCTGCACGTTGCTGTCGATTTAGCCCTCGATCTGGCGCGCCACTGATTATTGTTCATCACTCACGTTGGAAATGTTTTTATGTATCAAATTAATGCCTTAAACCCAAAAGATGAAGGGCATCAGGCTCGAAAAAGATTTGGTCAAAACTTTTTACATGACCAGCGTGTCATTGCCAAAATTGTACGCTCAGTCAATCCGCGTCCAGGTCAGAACATTCTGGAAATTGGCCCGGGTCTGGCCGCTTTGACTTCACCTTTAATTGGTGAATGTGATGCCTTAACCGTACTTGAGCTGGATCGTGATCTGGCTGCTGGCCTGCCGGGTCGTGTGCCGCATCCGGAACGTTTAACCATTATTGAAGCCGATGCCTTGAGATACGATTATTCTCAGTTGTTCCAGGAAGATCGTCCATTACGTGTGGTCGGTAACTTGCCCTATAATATTTCAACGCCACTGTTATTCCATCTCTTGGAATTTGGTGACAAAGTGCAAGACATGCATTTCATGCTGCAAAAAGAAGTGGTAGACCGCATTACCGCATCACCGAATACCAAAGAATATGGCCGTCTGTCGGTGATGATTCAATATTTCTGTAAACCGACTTTCCTGTTCGAAGTGCCACCTGGATCTTTTAATCCGCCTCCAAAAGTGACCTCAGCGGTATTCCGTTTAGAGCCTTATAAAGTTAAACCGATTGTGGCGAAGAATGAAAAAGCGCTGGCACGTCTGGTATCGCATGTCTTTACCCAGCGTCGTAAAACTCTGCGTAACAGCTTGAAGGGTATGCTGGTCGAAGAAGGTTTTGAAAAAGCGGGTGTTGATCCGATGGCACGTCCAGAAACCCTGACCCTTGAACAGTTTGTTGCACTTTCAGATCAAATGGTGGCATAAATTACGATGAACCGCACTGCTCGATATAATTATGTGATTGGGGATGTTCAAGGCTGTTTTGAGGCTTTGAAAGCTTTACTCAAAGAAATCCAGTTTGATGCAGAACGAGATTTTATCTGGTTTGCCGGAGATTTGGTTGCACGTGGTGAAAACTCAATTGCAGCATTGCGGTTTATCAAAAAGCTGGCTGAGCAAGGTGCGGCTGCGACGGTCTTGGGAAATCATGATTTGACTTTGCTGGCTTATGCCCGCGGCATCAAACCGGTGAAAGAAAAAGACAATGTCCGTGATGTGATTGATGCGATCGACAGTGATGACTTGATTGAATGGCTGCGCAAACAGCCAATGTGTCTATTTCCAAATGAGCAGACTGTTCTGACGCATGCTGGGATCCCGAATATCTGGAGTGCAGAAAAAACTGCTCAATTGGCACAAGAAGTTGAAGCAATCATTGCTCATGATGACCTTGAGGTGCTGGATGATTTCCTGAAAGAAATGTTTGGGAAAGAACCAGCACTCTGGTCGGATCAGCTACAAGGCCATGAACGTATTCGCTGTATCGTGAATTACTTGACCCGTATGCGTTTAACCGATGTAGAGGGACGTCTGGAATACAGCTTTAAAGATGCGCTGGATGATCCAATGCCGGAAGGTTTTAAACCTTGGTTTGAGTTTGAATCACAGGCTGCGAAAAGTCATCAGATCCTGTTTGGTCACTGGGCCGCCTTGAATGGTAAAACCATTTCGAACAAGATTCAGAATGTAGATGGCGGTTGTGTCTGGGGTAATCAACTGATGGCATTCCGCCTAGAAGATCAGCAGATGTTTGCAGTAGATAATCCGGTGATGTAAGTAAAGCTATTAAAAAAGCCACGTGATTACGTGGCTTTTTTAGTTTTAAAATTTAGTCTGCTCGAATCCAGGTCTGGTTACGGCCTAGAACTGAAACGCCAATGCTGGCACGTAAGGTTAAACGTTTACCGGTATTGTTTAAACGCATTTTTGCATCATAAATTTTACCTGCCAATGGGTCGATAATACGACCTTTGTCATAGTTCTTGGTGCCTTCAACCAGTTTTAGGCCTTTTAAAATGGTCATGCCTAAAATAGGCTGATTGGTATAAGGTGCAGGGCAGTTATTGCATTTTTCACGTGGATTATAATCTGGGCGAGGCGTGATTTTTACAATTTTGCCTGAATAGGTATTATTTGCTTCTTTGCTAATAACGATAATCGCTTTAGCCGCTCCCGTTTTATCATCAATTTGTTGCCAGGTCCCGGTAATATCGTCTGCCCAAAGATTGGTCATACATCCTGCTGTAAGCGCGGCAAGTAATATTTTTTTAAACATAGAGAGTCATTCCAAAGAATTTTTATCATCGCCCGCTCATGTTAGAAATCTTACTAAAATAGTCAACACTTATCTGCATACTATAGAGTTGATACACTAAAAAAAAGCTGCCAATTTGGCAGCTTTTTTGAATAATGAGAATTAGGTATTAATCTTGGCGAATCCAGGTCTGGCTACGGCCTAAAGCGGACACACCCACATAACCACGCAAGGTTAAACGTTTACCATTGGCATTTAGACGCACTCGAGCGTCATAAACTTTACCTGCCAATGGATCAATCACTTTACCTTTTTCATAATTGTTGGTGCCTTCCACATGTTTTAAGCCAGTCAATACATCCATGCCCATGATCGGCTGATTGGTATAAGGCGCGGGACATTTATTGCAGGTCTTTTGTGGAGTATAGCCTAGACGTGGAGTCACTTTGATAATTTTTCCAGCAAAAGTTCCATTATCATTTTGACGAATTTCAATAATTGCTTTTGGTGAGCCGGTTTTATCATCAATTTGCTGCCAGATGCCAGTCAGATCCTGTGCATAAGCAGTTCCAGTCATCAGTGCAGCGATGAACATTAATCCTAATTTAGTTTGTTTCATTATATTTATCCCTTTTTTATAGATGAATAAAATATCCCCAACACAAAAGTGCTGTTTTTATTAATCCTGGCGAATCCAGGTTTGTGTGCGACCAATTGCAGATATCCCGATATATCCACGTAAAGTCAGTCGTTTCCCATTAGCAGAAATCCGCCCTTTTAAATCATAAATTTTGCCGGTGAGTGGATCGAGTACCCGGCCATGTGCATAGTTATTTTTGGTGGTGGGTTTCAGTCCTCTAATAACGTCTAATCCCAAAATCGGTTTATCGGTATAAGGTGATGGACATTTGACACATTTTTCTCGTGGTGTATAACCTGGGCGAGGTGTGACTTTAGTAATCGTTCCGGTATAGGAGCCATCAGCCTGCGTTTTCATTTCAATCAATGCTTTAGGTGAGCCGGTTTTATCATCAATCTGTTGCCAGAGACCAGATAACTCCTGAGCAAAGGCCATAGAGCCTGTGAATAAAGAAGCTGAAAAAACAGTTAAAATTGCGATTTTATACATGCGATATCCTTATCCTTATTTTTTTATGAACATTCACCTAATTCCATGTGGTGAATGTTGACGCAAACTACGTTAATGCACTTTCATAATCTATATTGCATAAAAAAAGCATATGTTTAATATTCATACAACTTAATGCATTAAAATGCAAGCTTCTATCTACTAAAGCATAACCCCGTCACATTTTATTTAATAAAGCAGGAATTAATCCTGCTTAATCCAGGTTTGACTACGGCCTAGTGCTGAAACGCCGATATAGCCGCGTAGGATCAGACGTTTCCCATTAGCACTTAATTTTGCTTTGGTGTTATAAAGATTCCCTGATAATGGATCAAGCAGCTTGCCTTGAGCAAAACTGTTATTGCCGACGTGCTTTAAGCCAGTGAGCACATCCAGGCCGAGAATAGGTTTATTGGTATAAGGTGCAGGACAGGACACACAGTTTTCTTTCGGGGTATATCCAGGACGCGGGGTGATTTTTGTGATCTTGGCAGCATAGACGCCGGAAGCCGTCTCACGAATTTCGAGGAATGCTTTAGGTGAACCAGTTTTGTCGTCAATATTTCTCCATGTCCCTGAAAGGTCAGAGGCCAAAGCCAGATGGCTGAAAGAGGCTAAAAGTAAAGTTGAAAAGAATTGAACCTTTTTCATATATCTGTTCCTAGTTGAGATTAGTGTTCTTACTCTATAGTAAGAACGATTACCCTATAAAACAAATGAATAATTTGATTCACTAGTCACATTTTTTGCAAATAAAGTATAAAAGTTGGCAACCAGATCGCGGTGAAGACCGCATTTACCGCCATGCCAAAAGCAGCATAACGACCTGCAACACTGCCGCGCTGCCAGGCCTGAGCTGTACCAATGGCATGTGCAGCCAGTCCTAAAGCCAATCCGGAGGCACGTTCATCATTGATATGTCTCAGAATAAATGGAGAAAAAGCTGCACCAATCACACCAGAAAGAATCACGATCAGAATGACCATGCTGATGGGTGCATCCAGCAGGGTGGCAATATTAATCGCAATTGGAGTAGTCACGGCACGGGTAGCAAACGCCATAATGTCTGCAGAGGACATATGCAGCAGATAAGCCAGTCCCATCGGCAAGGCGACAGCACTAATACTGGCAAAAACTAAAATGCCGATAATGGCCTTGAGCGGCAGGTCATCATAGCGCATCGCGGCCAGAGGGATAGCCAATGCGACGGTCACATAGCCGAGTAAATGGTTGAAGAGAGGATTAACTTCATCCATGTAATTTTCATAGGGAATGCCCAGCACAAATAAAATCGCCAGTACAAAGAACATGCTGAACACGATGACGGGAATTTGCGGTATGAACCGGTTACAGGGTTTGGCAATCAGATAGGCGCTGAGCGTAACCGCAAAGCCATACAAAATAGATAACATGCGGAACTCCTATAACCAGCGCTTGGCCATTTTGGCGTAAATCCATAAAGGAATCAGGGTGCTGAAAAACATGATGAACAGAAAGGCCGGAATTTTCTGGCCCATATGTACCAGCATCATTAGTGCACCTGCACTGACAGGCAGGAAAGCAAAGGCGCTTTCCTTCATCAGTTTGTTATTGGTATCCACAAGGCGGGCGGGGAGTTTGCCAAAGTAGCGCCAGGTAAACAGCGCAATTAAAAGACTCAATAACCCGACCAGATTGCCTAATTCAGGATGATTCAGTTGGGTCATTAACCAGACCGAAGCTTCCCGAAAGACAATAATAAGTAACAGGGTGCCGATCCATGCTGGCCAATCTATTCGTTTTATCCAGTTCATTGCTATGATCATTAATATTAATAAGTTTACTTATCAAGTTTTACTCGATCTTTGACTGGATTTCAAACGCTTCCAGTGGACGTTGAAACTGCTGCGCCTGTTTGCCCAAAATTTCGTCTAAAGGTAAATGCGCCTGTTTAATCAATTGTTCCAGTTTTTGTGGTGCAATTCGAATGTGTAGATGCAGCTGGCCTTCATCATCATAATGTTCAGACTGAATCACATTCAAGCTGTACAGCTGGTTGCGCAGCTTGCCATAGGCGGGTTTGAGAATTAAATCGAAGGACTGCAGTTGCCCCATCAAGGACTCATGTACTGCTTTACGCAGCAGGTCGATACCTTCGCCACTATGTGCCGAAACATAGACCCGTTCCGGTTCACCTGGACGTCGATAAATAATTTTGGCTTCTTCACCGCTACAGTCAATTTTATTGTAAACCTGCAAGATCGGCACATCTGCACCAATTTCTTTCAGCACTTTTTCTACAGCTTCAATCTGCTCCAGCATTTCTGGGCTGCTTGAATCAATCACATGCAATAACAGCGTGGCTTCTACGGTTTCCTCCAAAGTTGCTTTAAAGGATTCCACCAGAGAATGTGAAAGGTTACGGACAAAACCTACCGTATCGGCCAGCACCAGATTGCCAATCCCATCCCATTCCAGACGCCGTAAGGTTGGGTCCAAAGTGGCAAACAGCTGATCGGCTGCATAGACATCGCTATTGGCGAGTAAATTAAACAGGGTAGACTTGCCAGCATTGGTATAACCGACTAGAGATACTGTCGGCACAGCCGCTTTTTGACGGGCAACACGGCCTTGCATCCGGGTCTGGCGGACTTTATCAATGCGTGCCTTGAGCTGTCCCATACGGATACGCAGCAAACGGCGGTCTGTTTCAAGCAGGGTTTCACCCGGGCCACGTAAACCAATCCCGCCTTTCTGGCTGTCGAGATTGCCACGACTACGAATTAAACGTGAAGATAAATGTTGCAGCTGTGCCAGTTCGACTTGCAGCTTACCTTCATAGGTACGGGCACGCTGGGCAAAAATATCTAGAATCAGTTCAGTACGATCGACCACACGGCATTTGATCACCTGTTCCAGATTTCGGGCTTGGGCCGGGGTCAGGGCATGGTCAAAAATGACCAGATTGGCCTCCAGTTCTTCAACACGTTCAGCAATTTCTTCTGCCTTGCCGGAGCCGATAAAAAATTTGGCGTCAGGTTTGACCCGCTGAGCATGAATATGTTCCAGAATTTCAGCATCTGCAGACTGTGCCAGCAAACGAAACTCTTCAGCATCAAGGTCATCCAGCATCTGTACGCTGACACTCACCAGAATGACGCGCTCTTTCCCTCGATGTTGTTGTAAATATTCCACTCAGGCCAATCTCCACTTGAAAACTTTAGTGTAGTTGAAAAAGGGCTGTGCAGATACTGAATTAGCGCGGCTTTGGTTTAGAGTACGCTGATAAACAGTTGTGCAAGTGTTACCAGTACCACGGCATAGATGAAAGTGCCGCCCAAAATATATTTGAGCACTTGTAAAGGTTGAGGTGTGTCGTTCGCGGGCTGGGTTTGATCTGGCATGGCTACGATCCTTTTCAATCTAATATTTCGATAGTTTTAGTTTGAATGATTTTTTAATCCAATTAAAATTGAAGATATAGATGTTATTGGTCGATTTTTATTATCAATGCAAGTTGCGAATGAACAGTATAGAATGAGTTTAATTCGTGGATATTCCCTGTATCTCGCTTAGGATTTAATGACGTTTTTATGAATTCAACTGTACAAAACCAGACTCCAGATATCGAAGGCTTGGCCAAGTTTTTTCTGTATAGCCGGAAAATTACCGCCTCATTGGCCACCATCAGTGAGGGGTTTTATTTGGTTTTTCGTCATGGCTTATATAAAAATCCGAATAAACCGACCAATACGCGCTATGTGCAACATTTTTGCCGCCAGTTATGCAAAGTATTCAATATCGAAGTGCAGGTACATGGCGAGATTCCACGTGAACCCGCCTTATGGGTCAGTAATCATGTGTCCTGGCTGGATATTGCCGTTCTGGGTTCCGGAGCGCGCGTATTTTTTCTGGCAAAAGCAGAAATTGAGAACTGGCCGATTTTAGGCAAATTGGCCAAGGGAGGGGGTACCTTATTTATTAAACGTGGTTCAGGAGATTCCGTCAGGATTCGTGAACAAATTACCGGTTTCCTGAAACAGAATATTCCGGTGCTGTTCTTTCCTGAAGCGACGACTTCTGATGGGCGAGCCATCAAAAAAGTGCATGGCCGGATTTTAGGCGCCGCGATTGAAGCGCAGCGTCCTGTACAAATCTGTCTGATTTGTTATGTGAATCAGCAGGGCGAACTGGATATGGTTGCGCCGTTTGTCAATGACATCAGTTTTGCCGCCCATGTCAAAAAAGTACTGGAAATGCCGCAAGTCATTGCACATTTAGTGGCTTTACCTGCAATTGCCACTGAAGGGCATACGGTTGAAAGCCTCACCCGTGTGGTCCAGGAAAAAATGCAGACTGGCCTGGTTGAACTTCAGTCACGGGTATTAAAAAAGCCTCAATAAGAGGCTTTTTTATGGTTTCTGTTCAAAGAATCCAGCTTACATAAAACCTTCAATTGGCAGCCAAGACACCAGTTTAAGGCTAGCTTTCTGATACCATTTCATTTTTGGTTCTTTGGTAAACGTTTGAACGTCACCATTGGCTTTCTTGATTTTCCAGTTAATGTTCTGATTCGCATCCAGCACCAGTTTATAAGCATATTTGCTTAAATTTTTGTCCATGGTGTCGTGTACTGCACGTGCCAAAGACGGACTGTTTAGCAATACGCCAATTTCAGTATTCAAATAGGCTGAACGCGGATCAAAGTTAAAAGAACCAATAAATACCTGTTTTTGATCCAGCGCCATCAGTTTGGCATGCAGGCTAGAACGACTCAGTCCTTTCAAGCTGACTTTGGCTTTTTTCGAAATTTCCTCAGTATTGGCATTTAGGTGATTGGCTTCTGGCGCTGCTAAGAACTCATACAGCTGCACCCCATTTTTCAATAGATCCTGACGATATTTGGCGTAAAAAGCATGCACCACAGCAACGTCGTTGGCCTTAAAAGAGTTGGTCAGGACGCGAACCTTGATATTTTCATTCGCCAGTTTCTTTAAACGGTCTGCACCAATTTTTTCCGGGACAAAATAGGCAGAGACAATATCGACACTTTGTTCAGGTTTTTCCAGGCGCTGTAATAACTGGAAATTCAGGTGTTCTTCGGTTTTGGCCTTGGCTTTGATTTTGCTCGGTGGATCTTTGACTACTTCGGCTTCCACCCAATCCAGCTGAATGTTTTGTTCCAGCCATTGGTCAAAGGCTCTGGAACGATTGGCGAGATCCAGATAATTTTGAGTGGCTGGATCCTGACTATGGGTTTCTAGCTGTTGTTTTAAGCTTGGAAAACGTAAGCCATGATGCCGTGGATTCACCACCTCTTGTACCGGATAGGCATAATCATCATTCCAGTATTCATCGAAGGAATGAATGATTTCATCCGATGCTGCACCGACCAGCATCACATCGACATCAGAGAACTGATAGCTTTCACTGACATTATAATACTGGTTACTCATATTGCGCCCGCCAATCAAGGCAATCTGGTTATCGGCAATAAAGCTTTTATTATGCATGCGGCGGTTAATGCGTTTTAAGTCCAGCACCATGTCCATGGCGCGGTATTTACGGAAGCGATAGGGGTTATACAGTTTGACATCGATATTCTGATGCTGGTTCAAGGCCAGATAAATCCCTTCCATTTTCTTGGCATTATTGTCATCCATCAACAGGCGCACTTTTACGCCTCGATCTGCTGCCTGAATAATCGCATGCAGGGCGAGGGCACCGATCCGGTCGTTATCCCAGATGTAATATTGCAGATCCAGACTGCGTTCCGCTTTATTAATCAGCTGAATCCGAGTAGCCAGTGCTTCAAGCGGATCATACAGCACGCGATAGCCGGTCAGACCGATGTTCTGGTCACGTAAAGGTTCAACAATTTGTGCCAGGCTGGTTTGCGATGTATCCGTTTCAAATGCCATCTGGCTTGGCTGTTCGGTTTGCTTGGGTAAGGTGCTACATGCAGGCAGACCTAGAACCAGGCTACAGCTCAGTAAAATGCCGGCTTTATAGCGATGAGTGCGTATAAAACCTGAGGATTGAAGATGAACTTGATCGCGGGGAGCAGTGGCCATATAAGTCGAAGAATGAAAAATTAGAATTGAGTATAATTGCCAGCTATGAAAAGATAAATATAAAGCCAGTAATCTGCTGCTCGACTGAATAAGGCCAATTTATGTGGGATTCGAATTCCGTACTGTTTTATTTTTATCTGGGAATGGCGATTTTAGCCATCTGGGCTGTGGCTCAGGCATGGTCGAGCCAATCACGTACCGAAACCATTCATCCCTTTAAAGCTTTTGGTCATTTGCTGGCTTTTTATCTTGCATATTTATTAATCCCTTTGGTTTTCTTCAGTATTTATGCTGGGTGGACGGGTTATTATTCGCTGCATGAAGCCATTTTTGTATTTTTGCTCAGTGGGGTTTTGACTTATGCACGCTTTATCGAGCCGCATTTAATTCAAGTGAAAACGACACAATATCAGATCAATGCAGATAAACGTTTAAAGCAGCCGGTGAAAATCGCCCTGATTGCAGATTTACATATCGGTTTGTTTTCGGGTCATGAACGTCAGTTGCGACAAATTGTACACAAATTAAATCATATTCAACCTGATTTGGTGGTGGTCGCCGGCGACTGGACTTATGAGCCAGAAAATAAACTGGCACAGGAACTGGCAGTTTTAAAAGAGATTCACGCTCCCGTTTATTCGGTCAATGGTAATCACGATGAGCAATATCCCGGACCACCGATTCGGGAACTGTTGCACTATGCATTGCAAGTCAATCAGGTTATGGATATTGAAGGTCAAATTGTTGAATTTGATGAATTCCGACTTTTGGGCGTGGGTGATCTCTGGGCTGGTAAAGCCGATATGCGCAGTTTGCCCGACTTGCCTCAGGACAAGCCTTGGGTCATTCTTTCGCATAACCCGGATACGGTCGATATGATTCCGAAACTGCCGACGCGCCCTCTGATGCTGTCTGGACATACCCATGGCGGACAGGTGGAGCTACCTTGGCTAACTAATTACGTCATGAAAAAAGTTTCAATTTTAGGACATAAAAAGGGCATGTACCGTCATGAACATGCAGATGTGTTCGTCACTGTCGGTACCGGCTTGGTCGGTGTGCCTTTCCGTTTCCGGGTGCCGCCTACCATTGATATTATTGAACTGATTTAAATTCAGTCGGCGTTCTGTACCGTGTTAACTGATGATCCAGACCAGAATCAGCAACACCACCGCGATGGCCGCCATCATCCAGATTTTCTTTTCGATTTTTCGGGTTGGCACATTTTCACGTAATTGTTGTGCAGTAATTTCAGCTTCTGTGGATGTGCTTAAACTAGGATGGGTGGGGATTTCCAGTGGCGGTGTCACCAGGTCGATATCACCGGCGTCATCACTAAAGCGTGGACCGGTACTTTCATGCTTCATGACCACGTCATGTTCCCGCACAATTTCATCAATCACTTGCAGTGCCTGAGCTTCATCCAAGGGCGTATTCTCGGTGATATAGCGAACAGCTTCTAATTTTTTATCATCTTCCAGCAAAATAATGATATTGACCAACTGCTCCTGCGATAGGTATTCAATAAGATCCTGCATGGCCTTGCCTCATTTTTTGAATTCAGTTCATTTGATTGTTGAGCAAATTTAACAAGATAAGTAGCCAAGTTTTGTTGTGAAATCATAAAAAAGCCAGCATCGAGTGCTGGCTTTTGAATTGATCTAAAACCTTAGATCTGATTATTTACATCATCATTCTTGGTTTCACGAATCAGTAAAAACGCGACAAGCGACAGGATAGATGCTGCGGTCAGGTAATAACCGACTGCAGACAAACCATAGGCCGTTGCCAGCTTGGTTGCGATTAGCGGTGCAAATGATGCACCGAAGATACCTGCCAAGTTAAAGGT
This sequence comes from Acinetobacter lwoffii, assembly GCF_024129115.1. Lineage (GTDB taxonomy): Bacteria > Pseudomonadota > Gammaproteobacteria > Pseudomonadales > Moraxellaceae > Acinetobacter > Acinetobacter lwoffii_T. The sequence goes on along the minus strand of NZ_JAMXXO010000007.1, from coordinate 103,692 downwards.
TAATGCAGAACCCGTATAACGTACTGAAGTCGGGAAAATTTCAGACAATACAGTACCGATTGGCCCATAAGTTAAGCCCATGATCGCCAGACCAATACACAAGAACAGGAACACCACCAAGGTGCTGCCAGATTCAAGCATATCTGCAAAGAAGATACCGAAGATCGCAGAAATGACACATACCGCAATCGAAGTGGTCTTACGGCCAAATTTCTCAGCCAATACTGCTGAAAGCGGGATAAATGCAGCAAAACACAGGGTTGCAACTAACTGCAATTGCAGGAATTCTTCACGAGAATAACCGAGTTGTTTGGTTCCCCATTGCAATGCAAATACCGTAGTAAGATAGAACACAACGAATGTACAGATTGCAGCAATCGTACCCAGAACCAGCATACGAGAATGCTTTTTAAACACCTGAACAAAAGGAACGTTCACTTCTTTTTGTTTATCCAGCACTTTCTGGAAAGCAGGGGTTTCATGCAATTTTAGACGAATCCATAAACCGACAATCACCAACAAGGCACTTGAGATAAACGGAATACGCCAGCCCCACGCCATAAAGTCAGCTTCAGACATGAAAGCGCCAAGTGTCAGGAAAGAACCTGTTGCCAGAATAAAGCCAATCGGGGCACCCAGTTGCGGGAACATGCCATACCAGGCACGTTTGCCTTCCGGGGCATTTTCAGTTGCAAGAAGTACAGCACCTGACCATTCACCACCTAGACCCAAGCCCTGACCTAAACGGCACAGTGCAAGTAACAATGGCGCAGCAATTCCGATTTGCGCATAAGTTGGTAACAGGCCAATCGCAACGGTTGAAATCCCCATAGTTAGCAAAGCTGCAACCAAGGTGGCTTTTCGTCCGATCCGGTCACCTAAATGACCAAATAATGCTGCACCAATCGGACGGGCAATAAATGCAATGGCAAAAGTCGCAAGAGACTGAATGGTTGCGGTCATCGGGTCTGTACTGGCAGGGAAGAACAGATACGGAAAAATAATGACAGCAGCGGTGGCATAAATATAAAAATCGAAGAATTCGATTGTGGTGCCTACCAAGCTTGCTGTTAAAACGCGAAATTTTGAATTTTGTGCTGGCTGAGCAGCAGAATTAGACGACGCCATGGAAAACCTTACACTTACTAAAAATAAAAAAACTTAGTTTTAAAAGCGTAATCTTTTTAAAAAAGGCGTAATTTTTTAAAAAAACAACTGCAATCTTCTCGCTTCAACTCGCTCAGGGTCACTGAAATGAAAAAGGAGATGATTAAATCACGTAAAGATAGATAGACAGAAAATGTGATCCTGCGCCTATCAATACAAATATGTGCCAGATAGCGTGGGTATATCTTACTCTTTTTAAAGCGTAAAACAATGCACCCACGGTATAAGCGAGTCCACCAATGATGAGAAAGGTTAAAGATTGAGCACTTAAATATTGCTGCATGTCATCAATCACCAGCAGCGCCAGCCAGCCCATGGCCAGATAAGCCGCCAAAGAAAGTTTCTGGAAACGATGAATGAAAACGAACTTGAAAAGTGTGCCAAGAAGGGCAATCACCCACAGCGCAATCAATAAATACTGGGCTTTGGCGGTCGGAATGGCAATTGACAGGAAAGGGGTATAGGTTCCGGCGATTAAATAATATATCGCAGTATGATCGACTTTTTTATAAAAATAACGGCGGTCTGCTGCAGTGGCCATGTGATAGAGCATAGAAGCAGAAAACAGCAGAATCATGCTCAGTGCATAAACCCACAGTCCAATCCATTGTCCAGTACTTAGGTAAGACCCTTTAATAATCAAAAGAATACCAGCAACAATGGATAGCCCGGCACCTAGGCCATGACTAATATAGTTAATCCGTTCCTCATTTTGATCATAATCTGGAACCAGTGGAGCATTCTGCATGATTGTCATTCTTCTTCAAATATACACTTGTATAGTAATTCAATTTTGCTTTTAGGTTAAGAAGATTTAAACTTGATGCGCAATTCATTTCAGGTTTTATCTATGTCAACGTTGGCAACTCTCTCAGATCAGGAACAGCAATTCTTGGACACCTTTCAGCAAGCTGTTGAAAGGGATCAATTTGATCGCCTGATCTTAAGCCAGTATAAAGGTGAACTGCAGGATTTAGAAAAAATGACCTTGCGAGTCATTACATTAAATGAACAGCGCGTATTGAGCTGCCTGTATCGTTACAAGACGCAGGATGTCACCAAGAATTATCCTTTGGATGAAGCATTATTTCAGGTTACTTCACTGCTGGCGTGTTGCAAACAAGCCAATCTGATCACCGTCGATGAAGAATTACAGCTGAAAAAAAACAAGAAAAAAGCCATGTTAACGCGCAGTAAACATAAAGTAGCGATGAATCAGGCGAAGCCTGCTGAACAAGGTCATGACCGGATTAAACAACGTTTTGTCGATCAGGATAGTATCTTTCTCCAGCATCTCGGGATTACCGATCAAAAAGCGCAAATCATTCCGAGCATGGCGCGCAAATGGAAGCAGATTAATAAGTTTGTGGAAATTTTCTCAGGTGCCTTGGCGCAGATTAAGCCACAAGCCGAAGGCCTGCGCGTGGTGGATTTTGGTTCGGGTAAGGGCTATCTGACCTGTGCTTTATATGACTATATGCAAAAACATGGTCAAACGCCGTATGTCACTGGAGTAGAGCTTAATCCGAAAATGGTTGAGTTCTGTCAGAATGTCGCGCAGCAATCTGGTTTTGATCAACTGGACTTTTTCCAGGGGGATGTGCGTACTTATGCGCCAGAACGTCTGGATGTGATGATTGCCTTGCATGCCTGTGATGTAGCGACAGATTTTGCGATTCATAGTGGCATTCGCCTGAATGCACAGATGATCATGTGTGCGCCATGTTGTCATAAGGAATTGCGTCCACAGTTACAAGCACCGAAAGTCCTGAGTCCGATGTTACAGTTTGGCATTCATGCCGGACAGCAGGCAGAAATGCTGACCGATACCATTCGTGCTTTACTGCTCAAAGCTTATGGCTATGAAACCAAAGTTTTTGAATTTGTGGCGCTAGAACATACCAGTAAAAATAAAATGATTCTGGCGACAAAGCGTAAAGACTATCAACAGCCCGATCAGGAAGTTCTGGTACAAATACAGGCACTAAAAGAGATGTATGGGATCCAGAAACATTCACTGGAATTGTTGCTTAATGACCAGTGGGATCAGAAGGGAATTGGTTCTAAATGCTAAATAGTCCAGAACTTAAAATAGTGTCCGGCAGCTGGAAAGATTTGGCAGTGTATGCCAAAGCGATTCGTGAAGCCGTATTTATTCAAGAACAGCATATTGCAGATGAAGATGAATGGGATGCTGAGGATGCGGTTGCTGTACATTTCATTGTTTTTCAGCAGGATCAGGCGATTGCAACAGCACGCTTATTGTCAAATCACAGTATCGGTCGGGTTGCAGTCCTAACTACAGTACGCGGTTTAGGGGTTGGTCAACGCTTGATGCAGGCCGTGATTGACTATGCGCGTACCGAGCAGCGCGAGTTGGTCAAGCTGTCTTCGCAAGTGCAGGCCATTGGCTTCTATCAAGCGCTGGGATTTGAAGCTCAAGGTGATGAATATCTGGATTGTGGAATTCCGCATATTGATATGTATTTAAAGCTTTAATTTTCAGCCATTCAAATACAAAAAAGCGAGGCATTGACCTCGCTTTTTAGGCATAGACTGAATCTAGCTCAGTGGCCATGCGCTGCATTTGAGCTGTGCTCGGCATTATCCATATTGACATGTTCTTCAGCTGACATATTGTGTTCAGCGGCTGTCGTACCTGGATGAGCATTGGCCGCTTCACGTGCTTCACGATCCGCTTGCGCTTTGGCAATGGCTTCTGGAGACATCGTCGGCGCATTCTTAAAAGCATGCTGCTGGGTAGTCTGTTTATTTTGCTGGCTTGGCATGTAATCTGGTTCATTACTTATCGCGAGCCAAAAAATAAGCATGAATAATCCACCTAAAATACAGAAGATAATAAGTGCTTTCCAACCCCAAGGAGATTTTTCAGGTGAACTGTGATCAGTCATAGGTTTTACCCACGTGGATACCAAACTTATGTAACTTTATAACATAAATTGATCAAAAAGCAGATCAAAATCTGTCATCACATAACTCTGTTCATTGTTTGAAGCAAAGCTGAAAGATAAAAAAAGAGGAAACACGTTCCTCTTTTTTATTTAAGTGGCCACACTATTGAATGGGCTGGGCGTGTGCTGCGCGATCTTTGAGGAGTTGTGGGGCTTTGAAGCGTTCGCCATATTTATTTTCAAGTACTTTGGCACGGGTCACGGCTTTGGCTAAACCATACTGATTCAGGAATTGCACAGCACCGCCCGTCCAGGCGGCAAAGCCAATACCAAAAATAGAACCGACATTGGCATCGACCACAGATTCCAGGACACCTTCTTCCAGACAGCGCACGGTATCTAATGCCTGTACAAACAGGAAGCGGTCAATCATTTCCTGTTCAGAAATATCGTTGTCTTTTTTCCAGTGGCTGAGGCCAGTCCAGAGCTGCTTTTTGGCATCGGCCGGATAATCATAAAAACCTGCGCCTGTAGCCTTACCTTTACGGTTAAATTCGTGAATCATGCTGTGAATCACGTCATCAGCGGGTGATTTAATGATGGTCTGACCTTGTGCTTCTAAAGCTTTGTATCTTTCATTGGCTACATGTTCAGATAATGTTAAGGACACTTCATCCTGAATCGCCAACGGGCCCACTGGCATACCGGCTTTGAGTGCAGCCATTTCAATTCGCGCTGGATGCACACCTTCTGCCAGCAGATGCAAGCCTTCCTGCACAAAGCTACCAAACACGCGGCTGGTAAAGAATCCCCGGCTGTCATTCACCACAATCGGTAATTTGCCAATTTGCTGCACGAAATCGAAAGCTTTGGCCAGCGTTTCTGCCGAGGTGTTTTTACCTTTGATAATTTCCACCAGCTGCATTTTATCGACCGGACTGAAGAAATGCAGGCCGATGAAGTTCTGATCATTTTTTGAAGCCTGGGCTAAATCTGTAATCGGCAGGGTCGAGGTATTAGATGCCATCACGCCGTTGCTGGCAAGATATTGCTCTGCCTCTTGCGTGACTTGAGCCTTGAGCGCGGGATTTTCAAAAACTGCTTCAATGATCAGGTCGCAACCTGCTAGATCTGCATTAGATCCAGTCGTTTGAATCAGGCTTAAAAACTGATCTCGTTTCTCGGCTGTTAAACGCCCTTGAGCGACTTTTTTATCCAGCAGTTTCTGGCTGTAGGCTTTGCCTTTTTCAGCCGCTTCTAATGAAATATCTTTTAGAACGACTGGTATGCCCTTGCTGGCAGTAGCGTAGGCGATCCCAGCACCCATCATGCCTGCGCCCAAAATGCCGACTTTAGTGGCTTTCCACGCTGCAATACCTTGAGGGCGACTGGCGCCGGACTTGATTGCATTCAGACCATGCCAGAAGGTGCCAATCATATTTTTAGAAATTTGACCGATGGTAAGATAAGTAAAGTAACGTGATTCAATGGTCAGGGCTGTATCGACATCGACCTGTGCACCTTCTACCGCAGCTGACATGATTGCTTCAGGTGCAGGGTAGCAGCCTTTGGTCTTATCGCGCAGCATCGCCGGAGCAATTGCCAGCATCTGGGCAACTGCTGGTGTCGAAGGGCTACCACCCGGAATTTTATAGCCTTTTACATCGAAAGGTTGTTGTGACTTTGGATTGGCTTTGATCCAGGCAATGGCTTTTTCTAAGAGTCCATCTGCACTGTCTGCGAGATCGTGAATCAACCCTAAAGATCTGGCTTTGTCGACTCCAAACTGTTTGCCTTCCATCAATAAAGGAAGGGCATTTTGCAGACCGAGCAGGCGGACGCTACGGACGATACCACCGCCACCTGGTAATAAACCCAGTGTGACTTCAGGTAGGCCAAATTTGCTTTTAGGGTCATTCAGGGCAATACGATGATGGGCACACAGGGCAATTTCCCAGCCACCGCCAAGCGCCGTACCATTCAATGCAGCAACGACAGGAATACCGCGAGTTTCGATATAGCGTAGTTTGGCTTTCATCGCTTCAATCATATTGAAGAATTCAGTTGCATGTTCAGGAGTGGCTTGAATCAGTTCATCCAGATCACCGCCAGCAAAAAAAGTTTTTTTCGCTGAACGGAAAATAATCCCGGCAATATCTTCATCTGCTTGTAACTGGGCAACGACTTCATCCAGTGCCGTGCGAAAGTCGGCATTCATGGTATTGGCAGACTGGTTTGGAGAATCAAACGTTAAAATAACAATATTATCTTCATTTTTTTGATATTGAATTGCGCTCATTATTTTTCTCCTTATACCAGTTCAATAATGGTTGCGATGCCCATACCGCCACCCACGCAAAGTGTGGCTAGTCCACGTTTTTTGCCCTGGCGTTCTAATTCGTCCAGTAATGTCCCTAAAATCATGGCACCAGTCGCACCGAGTGGATGTCCCATGGCAATTGCACCGCCGTTGACATTCACCTTGGCAGGATCAACTTTCATTTCATTGATAAAGCGCATCACCACAGCAGCAAAGGCTTCATTGACTTCAAACAGGTCAATATCATCAATTGTTAAACCGGCTTTCGCCAAGGCCTTACGAGCGGCCGGGGCAGGGCCGGTCAGCATAATGGTTGGATCTGCACCGACCAGTGCCGTCGCCAGTACTTTGGCACGTGGCTTCAGACCTTGTTCTTTTACTGCTTGTTCGGATGCGATCAAAACCACCGCTGCACCATCGACAATGCCTGAAGAATTCCCGGCATGATGCACATGGTTGACAGCACCGACTTCAGGATATTTTTGCAGGGCAATTGCATCAAAGCCCATCTGGCCCATGATGGCGAAACTTGGATTGAGTTTGCCCAGGCCTTCTGCGGTTGTTGTCGGTTTGATAAATTCATCTTTGTCCAGAATCACCACACCGGCTTTGTCTTTTACCGGGATAACAGAAGCGTTGAAATAACCATTGGCTTGAGCAGCCGCTGCTTTCTTTTGTGATTGTTCGGCAAATTGATCTACATCAGAACGCGTATAACCGTCAATCGTGGCAATCAAGTCCGCGCCGATGCCTTGCGGAATAAAATCACAGGCCATATTGGTTTCAGGGTCCAGCGCCCAAGGGCCGCCGTCGGAACCCATCGGCACGCGGGACATGGATTCGACGCCGCCTGCCACAACCAGATCTTCCCAGCCAGAGCGGACTTTTTGAGCGGCCAGATTGACCGCTTCCAGACCGGAAGCACAAAAACGGTTGATTTGTATACCGGCCACATCATTGTCCCAGCCGGCAGCAATAGCAGCCGTTTTGGCAATATCGGCACCCTGATCACCAATCGGGGTGACGCAACCGAGCACGATATCATCCACTTTTGAGGTATCAAATTGATGACGAGCCTGAAGTTCGTTGAGTAAGCCAGTCAGTAATGAAATGGGTTTTACTTGATGTAAAGATCCATCTTTTTTGCCTTTTCCGCGTGGCGTACGAATGGCGTCAATAATATATGCCTCGCTCATAGCATGTTCCTTTTATTGATTTAATGAAAATTATTCTAATGATTCGAGTGTAATCCTTAATTTTTGAAGTGCAATGACGAGAACGGGTCAGATCAATTGAGCGATTTAGCCAATTGTAATTATAAAAAAGCCTAAGCTAATGCTTAGGCGGAGAGAACTGATTTTAATTTTTAAATGTTATTTCGCAATATCATTTGATTAATGATAGCCATGCAATTGACGATACAGACCCGGGGTTACACCGGTCCATTTCTTGAAGGCGCGGTGGAAAGTACTAGTTTCACTGAAACCGACTTGTTGTGCAACATCTTCAAGGGTCAGATCCGGATTAAGTAACAGGTGAATTGCTGCATCACGGCGCAAGGCATCTTTTACGCCTTGATAGCTTTTGCCTTCGGCTGCCAGACGGCGGCGCAAGGTTTGCGGTGATAGATAAAGCATCGACGCGACATCGTTTAATGTTGGCATTTCTTCGCCAATCTGGCTCTTCAGCACATCACGAATACGTGAAGTCAGTGAGTTGGTATTTTTGAATTTCACCAGCAGTTGGGCCGGCGCTGCTTTCAAAAATTCTTCCAGAGTTTCTTCATTCTGGCGAATTGGCAAATCCAGATAATCCGCAGCAAAAGTGATCTCGGTGCGTGGCATATCGAACTGCATTACCGGCGCAAAGAATAAGGCATCATATTCATCGGCATGGTCTGGACGAGGGTAGCTAAAATGCACGCGTTCCAGTGGCAGGCGACGCTCAATGAGCCAAGACGCCAAGCCATGCCAGATCATCAGCATGCTTTCAGTAATGAAATGATCCGGATCCATCGCATTTGGAATCAGCGGAACCAGACGTGCTTCGTGTTTGTCGCGTTCCAGGGTCACCGACCAGTCATCACCAAAGAGTTTGTAGAACTGGGAAGACAGTTCCAGTGCATCACCCAGAGTTTTGGCATGAATGATCAGCTGGCACATGATCGCAAACGTACCCAGACGGCGTTGCTGTTTGTCAAAGCCGACATGCTCGTCCTGGGTCACCATCCACAACATTTTAATAAAGCGGGTATATTGTTCAGGCGAAATACGCGCTTTGGGCTGATGCAGCAGCTCTGCTTCAATCCCGACGTGAGACAATAAAGTATCGACATCCATGCCCAGACGTTTAACGCCAGATAAGGCAGCATTGACGAAGTGGATACTGATCGTATCACGACTCATGTTTAATCCTTCAGTCTCTTTAATGTTCACTAATAATTGACCTAAATGACGAAAAATAATAAAGCAATGGCAATTTACAAGAATACCTTTGCCATTTTCTTACATATTAGATTGCCGAAACTATCAAGGTAAATGGCTGAACATGACATTGTTTTTGTGCATTTATGTGCCTAAGATGCTGAAAAAAGCAATATAAGTAGAGCAAATACTCCAATGTCATATGTATTAAAAGGATTGAAAATCCTAGATTTTTCTACACTTTTACCCGGCCCGTTTGCCACATTATATCTTGCTGATTTAGGTGCAGAAGTTGTGCATATTGAATCACCAACCCGACCGGACCTGTTGCGATTAATGCCACCCTTTGCCAATGGACAGGCCACTTCACAAAGTTATTTGAACCGAAACAAGCAATCGGTTGCACTGGATTTGAAAGATCCTGCGAATATTGAACTGGTTAAATCCAAGATTGCAGATTATGACATTGTGATTGAGCAATTCCGTCCCGGTGTAATGCAACGTCTTGGGCTAGACTATCAAACCTTAAGCGAAATTAATCCAAAATTGATTTACTGTTCCATTACCGGTTACGGCCAAACTGGCACATATAAAGATAAGGCAGGGCACGATATTAATTATCTGGCTTTATCCGGAATTGCCGGACACAGTGGCCGGATTGAAAATGGCCCACCTGCCTTGGGGATTCAGGTCGCTGATGTTGCGGGTGGTTCCATGCATGCCGTAATTGCGATTCTGGCTGCGGTGATTGAACGCCAGCAAAGTGGCAAAGGGCAATATATTGATATTTCCATGACCGATTGCGTGGTGACGATGAATAATCTGGCGGCTTCTGCCAGTCTGGCCGGTAATCAGCATCAACGGCCTGAATCAGGCTATCTGAATGGTGGGACTTTCTACGACTATTATGAAACCCAGGATGGGCGTTATCTGTCAGTTGGCAGTCTGGAGCCCCAATTTATGCAGGGGCTGGCACAGGCCTTAGAGCTGCCGATTCTTCTGGAAAAAGGCGCTTCTTATGCCGCTGAAGATCATGCTGCGGTGAAGCAGGCGATTCAGAATAAAATCAAGACCAAGCCTTTATCTGAATGGCAAACACAGTTTGCCGCGCTGGATGTCTGTGTCGAACCGGTGCTCAAGCTTGAAGAAGCGTTACATTCCGATCTGGCCCAGCAGCGGGGATGGGTCGTACAAGTGCCACTCAAATCCAATAGTCAGCAAACCGAAGCACAACTGGCTTGCCCGATTAAATTTTCACGTTCCACGATACGTTATGAATTTGTAGGACAGCAATTGGGAGAGAGTCAAAATTGGTAGAATTTTTAAAGTGTTAATAAAGTAGATAATGAAAGTAGAGATAAATCTTTCTATATGAAAATAAGTAATAATGATTGAAGAATTTAATCATTATTACTTTAAATTTAATCGAATGCTGTAAATACTGAGATCCGTGAAACTTTGACAGGCTTATCAATAAAACCGCTATGAAATATGTATAAAAAGCATTTTATTGATAGGTTCAATCTCGCTATCCTTGCCGGCGATATAATAGAAACTACTAGCTGTACGCCATGTATTTATATACTGATTTCGATCAGCAACTGATTAATGAACGTGTTGCACAGTTCCGTGACCAAACGGAACGTTATTTAGCCGGTAAACTCACTGAAGATGAGTATCGTCCGCTTCGTCTGCAAAATGGTCTGTACGTACAGCGTTATGCGCCAATGTTACGTATTGCCGTGCCATATGGTTTGATGAACTCAAAACAACTTCGTAAAGTGGCTGATTTGGCAAAAGAATATGACCGTGGCTACGCGCATATTTCGACCCGTCAAAACATCCAGTTTAACTGGCCGGCGCTGGAAAATGTGCCGGATATGCTGGCTGAACTGGCGACTGTGCAAATGCACGCGATTCAGACCTCAGGTAACTGTATCCGTAATACCACGACGGATCAGTATGCAGGTGTGGTTGCAGGTGAAATTGCCGATCCGCGTCCGACTTGTGAATTGATCCGTCAATGGTCAACCTTCCATCCGGAATTTGCCTTCTTGCCACGTAAGTTCAAGATTGCAGTTTCTGCGCTGGAAGAAACTGACCGTGCAGCTACTGCATTCCACGATATCGGTGTGTATATCGTGCGTAATGAAGCAGGCGAAATGGGCTATAAAATCAAAGTCGGTGGTGGTCTCGGCCGTACGCCAGTGATTGGTAGCTTTATCCGTGAGTTCTTGCCACGTGAAGACCTGATTGCTTATCTGGAAGCAGTGCTTCGTGTGTATAACTTGCATGGCCGTCGCGACAACAAATATAAAGCGCGTATCAAGATTCTGGTAAAAGCCTTAACACCAGCAGTATTTGCCGAGAAAGTTGAAGCTGAATTTGAGCATACGGTTAAAACACTGAAAATCGATGCAGACACCTTGGCAAAAATGGATGAGAACTTCACGCCATTCGATTACCAAGATTATGCAGATGAAGATTTCACTGAATTGTTCGCGCAATATCCGAAATTCAAACAGTGGTTCAACATTAATACCAATGCACATAAAGTGAAAGGTTATCGTATTGTGACGATTTCACTGAAACGTGCCGGAATTGCACCGGGTGATGTCAGCACCGAAGAAATGAACCTGATTGCAGATCTTGCAGATCAGTACACTTTCGGTGAGCTGCGTACCACGCATGAACAAAACATCTCACTGGTGGATGTACCGCAAAAAGATTTGTTCGCTGTATGGCAAACTCTTGACCAAAATAACCTGGCACGTGCGCATATCGGTTTCTTGACCGACATCATCTGCTGCCCAGGCGGTGACTTCTGTTCATTGGCCAATGCGAAATCCATTCCAATTTCTGAAGCGATTTCACGCCGTTTTGATGACCTGGATACGATTTACAATTTAGGCAAACTGGATCTAAATATTTCAGGTTGTATGAATGCCTGTGGTCATCACCACGTTGGTAATATTGGTATCTTGGGTGTAGACAAGAAAGGCGCTGAGTTCTACCAGATCACTTTAGGCGGTAATGCCGATCATGATGCTTCGATTGGTGACATTCTTGGGCCATCATTTGCAGCCGAAGTCGTGCCGGATATCGTAGAAGAAATTCTGAATACTTATCTTGACCTGCGTCAGGATGGTGAAGAGTTTATCGATACTTATCGCCGTGTCGGCATTCAACCATTTAAGGAGCGTGCATATGCTTAATACCGCACTTCAAGTGCTCTCTAAAGATGGCACGATTGCAGACAATACCTATCAATTGATTGGTGAAGGTGGTGTTTTGCCACAGGGCGATGTGGTTCTGACTGTGGAACAGTTAGACCAGATTGCCAATATATCAGGTAAAAAAGCATTGTACTTAACCGTCGATGCTTCTCCTGAAAACCATGAATTTCCATTAGATCAGCTAGACGCAATCTTTATCGAGTTTGCCGGTTTTAATGATGGCCGTGGTTATTCATTTGCAGCACTTCTTCGCCGTCAGGGTTTCCAGGGTGAACTACGTGCCACCGGTGATGTGTTCAAAGATGTGCTGAATTACATGAAGCGTTCTGGTTTCGACACTTTCGTGATTAAAGAAGGTAAAGATATTCAGGAAGCCGCTGCAGGTTTGAATGATTTCAAAAATCCGTACCAGGCATCAACTGCGGTTGCACAGGCACATTATCAAACAGGTGCTTAATTTAAATTAAGTTGTTGTAAAAAAGCCTCCAGATAGAGGCTTTTTTGATTTGTAATATTTACACAACTTCTAGTTGACAATTGATCATCCAGTGAATTCCAAACTGATCGCTAAAGGCAGCATAAAGTGCGCCCCAAAAGGTCTTTTCTAGCGGCATCTCAATTTGACCATTCACCGATAAAGCATCAAACAGTCGTTGTGCTTCAGCTTGTTCACTGGCGTCTAAGTTAATGGAAATATAATGGTTATTACCTTGTATGAACACGGTATTGGTTTGCGTGCAAAATTGATCATTCGTATCGGATGCCATCAGTTCTGTAAATTCGTTAATGGGAAGTGAGATATGCAGGATTTTATTTTTATCCGCTTCTGACAGCATGATCCCTTCTTCAGCTGGCATTTCACCATAACGACTCAGACTTGAAAATTCGCCTCCAAAAACTGATTTATAAAAATTAAAGGCTGCTTCAGCCTGACCTTGGAAATTGAGGTAATGATTCAGTTGCATGGGAGAACTCCCTTTTATTTACTTGCTTTAATCTACGCCACTTTGCGGTACTTTGCGTGAGCAAGCCTTATCAAAATGTAAGCGAAAAAAATCCTCCAGATTCGGAGGATTTTTAACTCCCTCTCCTTAGGGGAGAGTGATAGGGTGAGGGAAGAGGTTAAAGTAATTCAATCGCCACAGCAGTCGCTTCACCGCCACCAATACACAGTGCTGCAACCCCTTTTTTTCCACCGGTACGTTTCAGTGCATGAATCAAAGTCAGGATAATACGTGAACCGGTAGAACCCACAGGATGGCCGAGTGCACATGCACCACCATTGATGTTGACTTTTTCAGGGTCTAGCTTGAACTCATCCATTGGGCACATGGTCACCATGGCAAAGGCTTCATTGATTTCCCAAAGGTCGACATCAGAAGCGGTCCATCCGGTTTTATCCAGTACTTTTTGAATTGCACCGACTGGAGCAATGGTAAACTCAGATGGATGTTGCGAATTCGATGCATAGGCAACAATTTTAGCCAAAGGATTCAACCCTTTTGCTGCTGCATTGTCAGCCGAGGTAATTACTAAAGCTGATGCACCATCTGAAATCGAGCTGGCATTAGCCGCCGTAATCGTACCGTCTTTAGCGAAAGCAGGACGCAAAGTTGGAATTTTATCGATGTTGGCATTGAACGGCTGTTCGTCTTTATCAACGACTACATCACCTTTACGGGTTTTAACTGTTACAGGCACGATTTCATCAGCAAAGTAGCCTTCATTGACCGCAGTTTGCGCACGCTTTAATGAGCGAATCGCAAAATCATCCATCTGCTCGCGGGTATAACCTTTGGTATTTGCCATATCTTGGGCAAATGAACCCATCAAGCGACCTGTTTCAGCATCTTCCAAGCCATCCAGAAACATATGGTCCTTGATTTCACCGTGACCCATACGGAAACCGCCACGTGCTTTTGGCAATACATAAGGAGCATTGGTCATGGATTCCATGCCACCTGCAACCACGATATTTGCAGAACCGGCTTTAATCATATCTGCAGCTTGCATGACGGCTTTCATGCCTGAACCACATAATTTATTAATGGTTACAGCGCCAGTAGAATCTGGAAGACCAGCTTGACGCATGGCTTGACGTGCAGGGCCCTGCTTTAAACCTGCCGGAAGGACACAACCCATAATGACTTCTTCAATATCTTCTGGTTGCAGACCCGCACGGGCAATTGCTTCTTTAATGGTGACCGCACCGAGTTCTGGCGCAGTTACACTGGCAAGACTCCCCTGAAAGCCACCCATGGCTGTACGTGCACCATTGACAATTAGGATGTCAGTCATTGTTCTCTCTCCGTATGAGTTTTAATCAATTTTTTCAAACTTAAGCAGTATATTGAAAAAAACTCAGGATTGAAGCGTTAATCGCAGCGAAGCATAAACTGGATAGTTCTGTTAGCAAGACGAGAGACTTTCAATCCTGATATGGCCCATTTTGCTGAGTACAATACGCTGTTGGCTAGAAAGATGGGTAGAACAATAATAGAAACTACCATTTGAACCAATCGGCAAGGCAGTATGCGCTTGATAAGTGACACTCGGTAAACTCAAAGTTCCTCGCCAACTTAGGTTACCGTATTTGAGGTTCAGTGCATCAATATGTAAAATTTGTTCGTCTACATCCACTTGCCTGTTTTTATTTTTATCAATAAAAACCAGCATGTTCTTGTTCCATTGATTGGCTTGGCAACTGAGAGAATCTTGGCTCGGGCAGATTACAATATTTTGATGAAACACTGCAGCCTGGCTGCGTGCATAGCGATTAATTTGAGATAATTTGATCGGAATATTTTTGGCTTCCTGTTTAGATCGATATTCATGGAAGTACGGTAGAGCAATACTGGCCACGATTGCAATTATTGCAATACAGATAATTAACTCAACAATAGTAAACGCTCTTATTATTTTTTTATACATAGAGTTACCTGATTTATATATTATTTTTATAATAATGGTGTTATTAATTATATGTTTTTTATGCTTTATTGAGCATGTAAATCAATGCTTACTGAAGTCTCAAGAAAGCTGTTAAAATAAAATTGGCAATCAGAATAGGGTATTCGGAATAAAAAATTGAGTAAAAAGTTACCGAATTACAACGGAAATTGTAAGTAATTTTGTCAATAATTTACTTGATTAAATTAATCAAGCACTTGGAAAAATAATAAAGTGTTTGTATGATGCCATGTGAATAGCTTAAGAATAATACTGGGGTAATAAAAAGCCTATCTCAGGATGGCCTAATTACGGGCTTGAGCTTGAACAACAATTGTTATCTCTGGAGGATAAATCCATGAAAATGAGTCGTATTGCTTTAGCTATGCTTGTAGCTGCACCTTTTGCTGCTGCCAATGCAGGCGTAACTGTTACTCCGTTGATGTTAGGTTATACATTCCAAGACACCCAGCACAACAATAACGGTAATGATGGCGAACTTACTAGTAGTCCTGAATTACAAGACGATTTATTCGTAGGTGCTGCTATTGGTGTTGAATTAACTCCTTGGTTAGGTTTTGAAGCTGAATATAGCCAAGTAAAGGGCGATGTTGACGGTGCTGCTGAAGGTGCAGAATACAAAGGCCAAAATATTGCAGGTAACTTCTACGCAACTTCTGACGTATTTACTGGTAACTATGACAGCAAAGTGAAGCCATACATGCTTCTAGGTGCGGGTCACTACAAATACGAATTTGAAGGTGTGCCACGCGGTACTCGCGGTAATGAAGAAGAAGGTACTCTAGGTAATGCTGGTGTGGGTGCATTCTGGCACATCAACGATGCCTTAGCGCTACGTACTGAAGCTCGTGGTACTTACCACTTTGACGAAAAATTCTGGAACTACACAGCATTAGCTGGTCTTAATGTTGTTCTAGGTGGTCGTCTGAAACCAGCTGCTCCAGTAGTTGAAGTTGCTCCAGTTGAGCCTGTAACTCCAGTTGCTCCAGCGCCACAAGAGTTGACTGAAGACCTGAACATGGAACTTCGTGTGTTCTTTGATACAAACAAATCAAACATCAAAGATCAATACAAACCAGAAATCGCTAAAGTTGCTGAGAAGCTAGTTGAATATCCAAACGCTACTGCTCGTATCGAAGGTCACACTGACAACACTGGTCCACGTGCACTAAACGAACGTTTATCTCTAGCACGTGCTAACTCTGTTAAATCTTCGCTTGTAAATGAATACAATGTTGATGCATCTCGCTTGTCTACTCAAGGTTTCGCTTGGGATCAACCGATTGCTGACAACAACACTAAAGAAGGTCGTGCTATGAACCGTCGTGTATTCGCGACAATCACTGGTAGCCGTACTGTTTTAGCTGAACAACCAGTTGCTCAATAATTCATTATTGAACACTCATTAAAAAGGCAGCTCTTCGGAGCTGCTTTTTTTATGTCTGTATTTTGACTACACTTAGCCTGTTAAGATGTCGTTGAGTAAAAATATGAGTGTCGAAATTCCTGAAGATTTGCAAAATCTGGAAGCCAATAGCGGAATTTTTGCAATATGGATGATTTTTCATCATTATGGAATTGATTTGAATATTCCTGATTTAACTCAGCTCTGTCAACATGACCCTGAAATGGGAAGCTCCAGCATCGCACTTGCAGTTGCTTTAAAAACCCTTGGTCTGGATGTCGATTTTTATACTGAACATGATTCAGATAAACAGCCTGTTGAAGTGGAATTTTATCAAAAAGCCCAAGAAATCAAATTACCTGTTTATGAATCTCCTCTTTCATATGCAGAAATTCAAAAAAAGGCAGGTGAAGGTCGTTTTGTGATTGTGTTCTATGACACTTTAGATGGGGTAGGGAATCACTCGTTAATTTATTCTATTGATGAGCAGGAAATCAGCTTTTTTGATAGTTTTGAGTCTATGCCTAAAGAGGTATTTGAGCAGCAGCGACAGGCAGACGGAATTTGCCAGCAAGTGATTGTGATTGATGATCGCAATTTCGTGATGCGTCATAGTTAATTCAAGAAATAAAAAATCAGCCCGTAAGCTGATTTTTTTAATGAATAATTTTTTATTCCTGATCAAGTTTCATCGGCTGCACATCCATCTCTTGATAAGAGACCAGTTTGGTTTTTTTCTTCCATTTGTAGCCGAACCAAATCGCTAGGAATAGCGGAATACTGATATAGGTCGATAACACACCCATCCATTGACCGGCCAAAACATCCTGATAGTTCTGTCCGAGAACAACAATCGCACACAGGATAAATGCAAACCAAGGAGCAAAAGGAAAGAATTTAGCGCGATAAGCCAGATCTTCCAGTTTATAACCTTGAGCCAAATAACCTTTGCGGAAGCGGTAATGCGAAATTGCAATCCCGAGCCAGACAATAAAGCCACACATCCCTGACATGTTTAGCAGCCAGTTAAAGACTTCCTGTTCACCAAAGAAAGTAGTCAGGAAGCATAGAGCTGCGATCGCCGTAGTGGCATAGAGTGCATTCATTGGCACACCACGCGGGTCCAGACGCGCGAACATTTTAGGTGCACTACCTTTACGCGCCATATCAAACAGCATACGGGTAGATGAATACATGCCCGAGTTACCTGCAGATAGAATGGCTGTCAGGATCACTGCATTCATGATACTGGCGGCAAAGGCAAAACCGGCTTTTTCATACAATAAGGTAAATGGCGAAAGTGCAATATTATCTGTTGCAGCGGCCTGTAATAAACGTGGGTCATTATAGGCAATCAAGGTGCCGATAATGAAAATACACACGATATAAAACAGAAGGATACGCCAGAAAATCTGTTTGATGGCGACCGGAATGGTTTTCTTTGGATCTTTCGATTCACCTGCCGCCACACCGACCATTTCGGTACCCTGGAAAGAGAATCCGGCAATCATCGCCACGCCAATTAATGCCTGGAAACCACCGACAAAGGGTGCATCACCAATGCTCCAGTTGGCAAATGCTTCTGCACCCGGGGTCAGCATGATCTTCACGATCATCCAGATTCCGATGATGATAAAGGCAATGATCGCGAGAACTTTCACCAGAGAAAAGAAAAATTCGGATTCGCCAAAGCCTTTTACTGTCAGGGCATTAATCCCGAAAATAATGGCCAGGAAAATGGCGCTCCAGTACACGCCCGGAATATCGGGAAACCAGAATTTCATAATGAACTGAACGGCAACCAGCTCAAAAGCCACGGTAATGGCCCAGTTGTACCAGTAATTCCAACCTAAAGCGAAACCAAAACCACCTTCGACATATTTGGTGCCGTAAGTGAAAAATGCACCTGAGGTCGGATTGTGCGTGGCAAGTTCACCCAAGCTGGTCATCAGGAAATAAATCATGATCCCAATCAGTACATATGCAAGTAGTGCACCACCTGGTCCAGCATTGGCAATGGTCGCCCCTGAGGCCAGGAATAGACCTGTACCAATTGATCCGCCAATGGCGATCATATTCAGATGACGAGCACCCAGCTTACGCTGCAGCTGCATCGTGTTTTGCGTTTCGCTCATCATGATTCCTTAACATTTTTTTGAGTGCTGGCGAAGAGCACTTTAAAGCCTTGTTGATCCGCTTTTACTGTGCAGCGACCAAAGTTTTGTTCAATCAGGGTCGGGTAGTTCAAGAAACGGTTGGCTACGATCCAAAGCTCACCGCCTGATTTTAAATGACGACGCGAGGTTTTACACAAGGTTTCGCTTGCCGTGTAATCGGTCTCGATTCCCATATGAAAAGGCGGATTACTGACAATGGCATGCAGGAACAAGGGTGCATCCTCAATGCCTGTAACCGCTTTGATTTCAATCTGTTCAGGAGTGAGCTGATTTTCTTCAAATGTCATTTGGGTAGAAGCCAGTGCAAAGGCATCGACATCCATGGCAAAAATCCGGTTTTTCGGATTCAACTTTGCCAGATACGCACTAATTACACCTGCGCCACAACCAAAGTCGGCAATCTTACCTGAAGTAACTTGTGGCAAATAAGGTAATAGGGTGGCAGTTCCTACATCCAAACGGTTTTGACTAAAGACGCCTGGAAGTGCACAAATATTCAGGTCGCCATTTGGTGTCGATACGGTATAACGCTGTGCCCAGTCTGCAAGTGCTTTTTTCTCGACCGTATGTTCTAGAACCAATTGCCAAAGCTGGCAATGACGCGCGCTGTCAAGTTTGAGTGTTTTACCAAAAGGCTGCAACTGTTTGGCTGCGCGTTCTATCCCGCCTTTCTTTTCACCGACCAGAAAAACACTGCTACCCGGTTTAAGCTGTGCTGCCACAGTGTGCAGTAAATAATTCAACAGTTCTTTAGACTTGGGTACAAAAATAACTGCCTGATCAAACTCAGCTTCAGGTATCTCTGCACCAAAATGCACATCCGCTTGTTGTGACTGGAAATATTGAAAATCATTAAAATTCCATGTCCAGACAGCCGGATTGATAGAGGCATCGAATTCAGCGAGCAGATCATCTGTTGGTGCATTAATCAGTAAGATGCGACCCGACAAAAAATCATATTGTCTTAATAAAACTTCGCTTTTAGGATCCATAGGTATCTCTCCAATATAAAGAACACTGCCTAAGTCTGACCTAGACAGTGTTCTTTGGACATGAAATTACTTCTTTGTTTCAGGAAGTACTACATTCAGAATAAGGGCAGCGATACCACCAGTAGCAACGCCTGAGCTAAAGATATTACGGAATAACTCAGGAAGATGTTCAAGAATTTGTGGAACTTGTGCAACACCTAAACCCAGTGCCAGTGAAATCGCAATGATCAGCAGGGCACGACGGTCCAGATGGACACCAGACAGAATGTTAATGCCAGAGGCTGCGACTGCACCAAACATCACCATCACTGCACCACCCAGTACCGCTTGCGGAACGGCCTGAATAATACCAGCAACTGCAGGCAGTAAACCAAGAATAACTAGCAAAGCAGCAATCCAGATGCCGACATAACGACTTGCTACGCCCGTCAACTGAATCACACCATTGTTCTGTGCAAAAACGGAACTCGGGAAGGTGTTAAAAATACCGGCAAGGAATGAATTCGCGCCATTTACCAGTACACCGCCTTTAATGCGCTGCATCCATTTTGGACCATCAACTGGCTGGTTGGAAAGCTTTGAAGTCGCAGTGATATCACCAATCGCTTCTAAAGACGTCACCAGATAAATGAATGCCATTGGAATAAACAGGCTCCAGGAGAAGCTTAAACCGAAATGCATTGGTGTCGGAATCTGTACCAGAGGTGCATCTTTCAGACCAGAGAAATCCAGATGGCCCATAAAGCCTGCCAGAACATAACCACAGATCAAGGCGATTAAAATGGCAGAGCTTTTTACCCAAGTAATCCGGATACGGTTCAGGATAATGATCAACGCCAAGACGGTACAAGACATGATCAGGTTGTCAGCATTAGCAAAAGTTTTATCGCTCATGGCCTGATAACCGCCGCCCATACTGATTAAACCTTCTTTAATTAAGGTCAAACCAATCAGCAGCACGACAATCCCGGTCACCAGCGGTGTAATCAGTTTTTTGATCCAAGGCAGAATTTGTGACACGCCCATTTCAATAAATGCACCTGCAATCACCACACCAAAAATAGAAGCCATTACTGCTTCTACAGGTGTACCTGCAGCCACCATGGCTGAACCAATACCAATAATTGGACCGATAAAGTTAAAGCTGGTTCCTTGGACAATCAGCAGACCGGCACCAAAAGGTCCGACTTTTTTAGACTGTAAAAAAGTTGCGATGCCCGAGATCACCAAGGACATGGACAAAATCATGTTGGTGTCTTCTTTGGAAACACCGAGCGCTAAACAAATCAGCAGGCCAGGGGTCACAATCGGGACAATAATCGCTAATAAATGCTGGAATGCAGCTAAAAAAGCAATCAGTGGTTTTGGTCGATCTTCCAGACCGTATACCAGGTCAAGTTGATCTTTAGAAGGAGGAGATTGATTAAAATCAGACATGTGTCAATGCAAATTAAGGCTGGGTGGCGCTATTCTAATCGAGTTACACGTCTTTACAAAATCAAAAAAGCCCCAACTGGGCAAAAAAAGTTGAGGAGTGTGGTTACAGTGACTATAAAAGTTTTGTATTTTTCTGTATAATTTGCCCTCAAATTACATACGCATTGAATTTACATGTCAGATATTAAAACTCTCCGTAACATCGCCATTATTGCGCACGTCGATCATGGTAAAACCACTCTTGTAGACAAACTTTTGCAACAATCAGGTGCTCTCGGTGATCGCGCGGGTGAGATCGAGCGTGTCATGGATTCTGGCGCTATTGAAAGCGAACGTGGTATTACCATTCTTGCAAAAAACACTGCAATCAAATGGTTAGATGAACGTACCAATACTGAATACCGCATTAACATCGTGGACACCCCGGGACACGCCGACTTCGGTGGTGAAGTTGAACGTGTAATGTCGATGGTTGACTGCGTACTTCTTCTTGTAGACTCACAAGAAGGCCCGATGCCACAAACTCGTTTCGTAACGCAAAAAGCGTTCGCACGTGGTTTGAAACCAATCGTGATTATTAACAAAGTCGACAAGCCAAGCGCGCGTCCAGACTGGGTAATTGACCAAGTATTTGATTTGTTCGATAACTTGGGTGCTTCTGACGAACAGTTAGACTTCCCAGTTGTTTATGCTTCAGGCCTTCGTGGTGTTGCTGGTCCTTCTCCAGAAGAACTTGCTGAAGACATGACTCCGTTGTTCCAAACGATCGTAGACATCGTTGAACCACCAGCAGTTGATGTTGATGGTCCATTCCAAATGCAGGTATCTTCACTTGACTATAACAGCTTCGTAGGCGTTATCGGTATTGGTCGTATCCAGCGCGGTTCAGTGAAATTAAACACACAAGTAACTGTAATCGATAAAGATGGCAAAACACGTAACGGCCGTATCTTAAAAATCATGGGTTATCATGGTCTAGATCGCGTTGACGTTGAAGAAGCTTCTGCAGGCGATATCGTTTGTGTAACGGGTATCGATGCACTCAACATTTCTGACACCATCTGTGATCCGAAAAATGTTGAAGCTTTACCTCCATTGTCTGTAGATGAACCTACAGTATCGATGACATTCCAGGTAAACAACTCACCGTTTGCTGGTAAAGAAGGTAAGTTCGTAACTTCACGTAATATCCGTGAACGTCTAGACCGCGAATTGATTCACAACGTAGCATTACGTGTTGAAGATACTGATAGTCCAGACCGTTTCAAAGTATCTGGTCGTGGTGAACTTCACCTTTCAGTTCTGATTGAAAACATGCGTCGTGAAGGTTTCGAAATGGGCGTATCTCGTCCACAAGTAATCATTAAAGAAATTGATGGTGAAAAACAAGAGCCATACGAAAACGTTACTTTTGACGTTGAAGAACAGCACCAAGGCGCTGTAATGGAACAAATGGGTCATCGTAAAGGCGAAATGACCAATATGGAAGTTGACGGTAAAGGCCGTATCCGTATTGAGGCAACTGTTCCTTCACGCGGTCTGATTGGTTTCCGTTCTGAATTCCTGACCATGACTTCTGGTACAGGGATCATGACGTCTAGCTTCTCGCACTACGGTCCAATGAAGCAAGGTACTGTTGCGAAACGTCAAAACGGTGTACTGATTTCTATGGTTCAAGGTACTTGCCTGGGCTATGCACTGTTCACACTTCAAGACCGTGGTCGTCTATTCGCGAAACCACAGTTAGAAGTTTATGAAGGTATGATCATCGGTATTAACTCTCGTTCAGACGACATGACAGTTAACCCGACTAAAGCAAAACAGTTAACCAACGTACGTGCTTCTGGTACTGATGATGCGTTAACGCTGGTTCCTGCGATTGAATATACACTTGAGCAAGCGCTTGAGTTTATT
The DNA here is from genome assembly GCF_024129115.1 of Acinetobacter lwoffii. Taxonomy (GTDB): domain Bacteria; phylum Pseudomonadota; class Gammaproteobacteria; order Pseudomonadales; family Moraxellaceae; genus Acinetobacter; species Acinetobacter lwoffii_T. Next base: position 80,739 of record NZ_JAMXXO010000007.1, on the reverse strand, counting down.
GAAGATGATGAACTAGTAGAAGTAACACCTAAGTCAATCCGTATCCGTAAGCGTTTCTTGACTGAAAACGAACGTAAACGTAACCGTTCAGGTAAATAATCGCTAGATTATTTCGGGTTTTCAAAAACCGTAATCTTTTCGAAGATTACGGTTTTTTTTTATATTTAAGCGATGCTCACATTGCAATTTACTAAAACGCATTAAATTAAGTCAAAATTAAAAGTATTTACTCAGGTATAATTTGACCCAAAACTTGAAAATAAAATATGGGAGTAGTTATGAGTATTATTCAAGAATTTAAAGAGTTTGCGATCAAAGGCAATATGATGGATCTGGCGATTGGTGTCATCATCGGTGGTGCTTTTAGCAAGATCATCGATTCATTGGTGAAAGACATCATTATGCCTTTAATTACCGTGATCACCGGTGGTGGCGTCGATTTTACGCAGAAATTCTTTATCTTAGGAAGAAACCCAGACAATTTACAATCTTTGGATGCCTTGACTAAGGCGGGTGTGAATGTACTGACTTATGGTAACTTTTTAACGATTTTAATTAACTTCTTAATTTTGGCTTGGGTCGTATTTTTATTGGTGAAATTCATGAACCGTTTACGTAAACAAGAAGGCCCAGTCGAGGAAACTCCGACTACTCCAGCCGATATTGAATTGCTGCGTGAAATTCGTGATGAATTGAAAAAGCGTCCACCTCAAGTCTAATTTTTCTAATCCTCCTAAATCCCCCTTTTATAAAGGGGGAACTCCTCCCTTTGTCAAAGGGAGGTAAGGAGGGATTTATAAATATTAAAAATCCATCCGAAACTTGATTTCGACCAAATGAAAACCAAACTGGCTTTTGACCGGGCCATGTAATACACGTTCAGCAGCAGTAAATACCAGTTTATCAATCACTGGAACCAGCTGGCCTTTCTTTACTTCACCTAGCTCACCGCCACGTTTGGCAGAATTACAGGTCGAATACTGTTTGGCGATTTTATTAAAGTCTGCACCACTTAAAATCTTCTTTTTAAGCTGTTCAGCAGTTTCTTTATCTTTAACCAGAATATGACGCACAATAGCTGTTTTCATGACTTTTTCCCTCGTACAGTTGCCACTTTTTTGACAGGGAGCTGGATCTTTTTCAAAGGTTGGCACTCAGGACAAAAAACTGAAGCCCGTTGTCCCAATTTAATATTTTCAAGTGTGGTCTCGCAGTTCACACACATTTCACCGGCACGGCCATAAGCCAGCAGGGTTTGCTGAAAATAGCCATTTTCGCCCATGGCATTGGTGTAGTCTCTTAAGGTTGAACCACCTAAATCAATTGCCTGTTTCAAGATGCGCTTGATTTCCAGCACTAACTTTTTAATCTGCATCAAGCTTAAAGTCGAGGCCGGTTGTGCCGGATGAATCCCCAGATTAAACAGACTTTCGGTCGCATAAATATTGCCTACGCCCACCACCACATGGTTATCCATAATTGCAACTTTGGTGCCAACATTTTTATTCTTCAATTTTTCAAATAAATACTCGGCATTAAAGTTCTCGCTTAAAGGTTCTGGCCCCAACGTGTCAATCAATTTGCTTTGTGATTGTGCATCCAGCCAAAGAATGCAGCCAAAACGGCGAGGGTCATGATAACGCAGTTCGATATCATCAAACTGAATGATTAGATGGTCATGTTTGCGTAATTCTTCATTGCCATCGCATAGACGGAAACTTCCCGACATGCCCAAATGCCAGAGCATGGTGTCGTGTTCAAACTCTGCCAGAATATATTTAGAACGGCGAGTGAGATTCAGTAATTTTTGCCCCACCAGTTTTTCTATATTTTCTGGAATAGGCCAGCGCAAACTTGACTGACGCACTTCAACACGTTTTACGCGTTGTTCCAATAAAGGCAATAAACTGATTTTGGTGGTTTCAACTTCTGGTAATTCAGGCATAACACATCAGTGACGAGGGAGATGCAGCTAATATTGGGTGAATTGGCCGGGATTGCAAGCGTTAATCTGGGTGAAATCGCTGGAAAATGACTGGGTATTTCATCTTTATTTAAACTGGAATTGTTTAAAGAATAAACTAGGTTTCTATGTTTTTATAGCGAATTTTCTTAGGAGGAAATCGAATGGAAATTATCAATACATTATAAGTTGATGAAAAATATATAAATAATTTAAGATTGTTAAAATAAAAATTATATTTTTATGTTTAAGGCATAACTAAAAGTTTAATGAGTAATAAAAAAAAATGCTGGGAATTTATATGAAAAGTTATGTAAATTCATGCACCTAATAGCAATTTAAAAACCTTGCTTGTTTTTCTCTCCGAATGTTTAGGTTTTACATGAAATATTTAGGTCTAGCTCTATTGCCTTTAATGGCTGTCATGACAACCGCTCAGGCGGAATCTGCATTTGATCCACAAGGTCAGTATTTACTGGGGGACTGGAATGGTCAACGTACAGAACTGGCCCAACAGGGAATTAAATTTGAAGCCAATCTGTTAACCGATACCGCCTATCTTGCTGATGGTGGTCGTAATGAGGGCGCAGGTCCATTAACTTCTGCCCAATTATGGCTGGGTACTCAACTGGATATGGAAAAGCTGGCGGGATGGAATGGTGTCACTGTACGTGCCGTGATGACTGCACGTCAGGGTCAAAGTACCTCTGTTCGTGACTTGCAGGATTCTAATGCACCGCAACTGGCCAATGTACAAGGTACTTTTGGGCGTGGTAATCAGGATAGCCGTCTGAGCGAGCTGTCTATTGAAAAGAATTATAAAGACCAAGGACTCAGTATTAAGGCGGGTCGTGTTGGTCTGGGTATGGACTTTAATGTCATGGCTTGTGATTTTGCCAGTACGGCATTTTGTGCTGCACAGATAGGTAAATGGCAGGGCAATATCTGGATGAATACGCCTGTAGCACAATGGGGTGCGCGCGTGAAGCAGCAACTCAATCCTGAACTTGCCGTACAAGTCGGTGTGTATGAGTTTAATCCGGATAATGGTAATGGCGCTAAAGAAGGTCAGGGCTGGAGTCTGGATACCGACCATGCAGATGGCGTGACGATTCCTGCAGAAGTCATCTGGACGCCGAAATCATGGGTGAATGGCCTGCCGGGCAGCTACCGGATCGGCGGGATGTACAATACTGCCGATGATGTTGCCAACCAAAAAGATATTGCCAATCCTACTGATGCCAAAAACCGTACCTTTGCAGGCTGGTTAGCTGTAGAACAACAGTTAACGTCTACAGGTCAGGGCCGTCAGGGTTTGCATTCATTTGCCAACTTTACCTGGCATGACCGCGATACCAATAAAGTGGATAATTCACAACAAATCGGTTTGAAATATATCGGTCTTGCGGACAGTCAACCGAACGACATTTTAGGTCTGGCGGTCAACCGTGTGCATGTGAATGATCGCTTTGCTGATTCACGGCCAGCTTTCAATGCTGATGCAGAATACAATATTGAACTGAACTATAGCTATAACACAACAAAGTGGCTGATGCTGCGTCCAAACCTGCAATATGTCATTAATCCAGGTTCAAGCAACAATGTGGATGATGCACTGGTACTCGGTTTGACTACACGAATCATCTTCTAAAGTTTGATCGTTCACGTTATAACTAAACAGGCTCTTGGGAGCCTGTTTTTATTTCTAGAGTGAAACTGTGCAATAAAAAGAGGAAATACAGCGTGGCATTACTATTTCAACCTATTCAATTTGGATCACTGCAACTTCAAAATAAAATCGTAATTGCGCCGATGTGTCAGTACTCTGCAACAGAGCAGGGGGAAATTACCTATTGGCACGAGCAGCAATGGGCCAACTATGCCTTATCGGGTGCAGGTTTATGTATTGTCGAAGCGACTGCGGTACAGCCAGAAGGCCGGATCAGTTATGCCGATCTGGGCTTGTGGAATAACGAACAGGCAAAGCAGATCAAGACCTTACTGGAAAAAGTCAAATCCATTTCCCCGATGCCTTTTGCGATTCAACTCGCACATGCAGGGCGTAAAGCTTCAACAGATAAACCATGGGCAGGTAAAGGTCAGTTTAAGCCGGATGAAGCACATGGCTGGCAAACTGTTTCTGCCAGTGATATTCCTTTTCAGGCCGATGAACATCCACCCAAAGCCTTAAGCCAGTCGGAAATTGAGCAGGTCATTGCTGACTTTGCAGAAAGTGCCAAACGTGCAGTTGATGCCGGTTTTGACCTGATTGAGCTGCATGCAGCGCATGGTTATTTACTGCATCAGTTCATGTCACCACTTTCAAATAAACGTGATGATCAGTATGGCGGTTCACTGGAAAACCGGATTCGCCTGACTCTGGAAGTATTACAAGCCATGAAAGCGGCGGTTCCAGAAGGTTATCCAATTGGAGTGCGTATTTCAGCCAGCGACTGGATGGATCAGCCAGACAGCTGGACCATTGATTCTTCAGTTGAATTGTCTAAAGCACTAGAAGCTGCGGGTGCTGCATATATTCATATCTCCAGTGCCGGGCTGCATGTCAAACAGAACATTGATGTGAAGCCGAATTATCAGGTACCTTTTGCAGATGCGATCAAGAAAGTCGTGAATATTCCCGTGATTGCCGTGGGATTGATTACTGAAGCTAAGCAGGCAGAAGATATTTTACAAAAGGGCCAAGCCGACGCTATCGCACTGGCTCGTGCCATTCTTTATGATCCACATTGGCCTTGGCATGCAGCGGCAGCACTTGATGAAAAAATCAAGATTTCACCGCAATATCTGCGCTGCGCACCGCATGGTTTGAATCACCTGTTTGAGCCTTTTTAACACTGCTTTAGTCTCAGAAATTCTTATAATGGAATATCACTGACAAGAGGATACTGCATTATGATTTTTGCGGTCATTGTGCCCATATTTTTATTATTGGCACTGGGTTATCTGACTGTAAAGAGTCAAGTGTTAAGCAAAGAGCAGGTGGGGACGGTCGGTGCTTTTGTGATTAAAGTAGCCTTGCCCTTGCTGTTCTTTCAGTCCCTTGCCTCCAAGGACCTGCATGAAATCTGGTATTTTGAATACTTTGCAGTATATAGCAGCGTGACCTTAGTGCTCTATGGTAGCGGCTTCTGGATCATGCGCCGTCATTTTAAAAATACGCATTCGCAAAGTGCAGTGCTGTCGCTGGGCGCTGCAATGTCGAATACCGGCCTGATTGGTACGGCTGTGCTCAGCTTATTGATTGGGCAACAGGCGATGACCTATACCTCTCTGGTGGTAATCATCGAAAGCATGTTGCTGATTCCGCTGGTGCTGGTCATGGCTGCGCTGGGCACACAACATCAGGCAAATCTCGGCGCCATTCTGAAAAGTGTACTGCTGACTTTGCTAAAGAATCCCTTATTTATGGGGGTAATACTCGGCATGGCTTGTGCAGTTTTCCAGATTAAAATTCCAGTCTATCTTGATCAGGTCTTTGCCTTGATTGGTCAGACAGCGTCACCATTGGCCCTGTTTGCTATTGGCGGCGGGATCGTGGGAATGAGCCTGAAATATGTCAATCTGCAAAGTTTCTATCTGGTATTTTCCAACAATATCATGATGCCGTTATTGATGTATCTGGGGCTGAGCCAGTTGACGGACTTAAATGAGGAAATGGTCCGTGTCGGTACGCTAATTGCAGCTTTGCCGATGCCAACGATTTTTGGCATGTTGGGACAGGCATATGGTCTGAATGATCGAACCTTAACGCCATTGTTGATGAGTACCATTGTCGGTTTTATCGTGACCAGTGGCTTAATTGCCTTGTGGTGGGGATAACCTTTTAGACGATGGATGCTCTACCACAAAAAAAGCCCCAAATTGCATGTGGCTTTTTATATTTTAATTTTGTGGAATTAACTTAACTTTTCTTCGCAGGTACTTTTTTCTGCTCAGCCAGCATTTTGTCTACTGCTGCCAAAGACTCTTTGGCCTGCGGAACATTTTGCTGTGCCAGTGCGGCAAAGATTTTCTTCGCTTCTGGCAGATTTTGCGGAACAATACTGCCATTGGCAAACATATTACCTACTGCCATCAGCGCTGGAATATAACCTTTTTTTGCCAGTTCCTGAATGCTGCTTAGGCCTTGCTGAATCGGTTTTTCATCTTTATTTTTGAAACCGCTGCTGATGTCATATAAGGCTTTGGCATGAATGGCCTGCATATTACCTTTGCTGATCAGCGGTTGCAGCTTTTGTAGTCCGGCTTTATTTGACGCTGCCGTATTTTCAGAAAATAGCAGTATGGCTAGATCAATGCTGGCATCATCAAATTTGGCTGCTGAAGCGCGTTCCAGATGCTGTTTGGCTTTGGCCAAATCCTGTTTGAGGCCGAGTGTGCCGGCTGCATAGTTTTTACCCAGTACATAATTGGCCACCGGATAGCCTTTGCTGGCTGCCTGCTCGTAAAGCTGAATGGCTTTTTTCTCGTCCTTGGTTGTACCTTGGCCGGTTTGAGTCAAATAGCCTAAGTTATATAAAGCTTGGGCATTTCCCTGACTGGCCAATTGATTCAAAGCGTCATAGGCACCTTTAAAATTATTGGCTTTGACCATGGCCTCAACTTTTTGGAATTGGGGATCGACTTGATCTTTTACGGTATTTGCCAGAGCGAATTGCGCAGAAAGGGCAAGAACTGTAGCGAGTACTAATTTTTTCATGGTTCCTATAACCTTATTATTGCTGGCACCTTATTCCTTGGTGCGATTTTAATCATTTTCACTTACATCATAAAAGGATTTTGTGCTTTGTAAATATACAATTTGTCACTAAATACAAATCATCGAAGCACAATATACCGATTAAATCGATGCATGATTTGGACAGGTTTCTGATCAATCCTGCAGATATCAAAAGGATTACTTTGCTTCAGCCGACTTCTCTGTTTAAATCTCGGTTTGAATCAGACTCCCAGGATTTAACCATGTTTGTCAAAACCATTAAACGTCACTATGACAGAATCAATGCTGATGAATCGATTGCCGATGAAGACAAGATTGATGCGCTGCTGATGAAACTTGGTGCAGAGTTTTTGATGAGTCAGGAAGACCGGGTATATGTCTTTCAAAAAGGTGAACTCACGGCAAAGTTTGATGCCAAACATGCGCGGGCCTATCATTTTAAAGATTATGTGGTAAAAGACATGAACAAGCTGTTTCATGGCTTCTAAAATAAAAAAGCCAAGAATTTTATCTTGGCTTTTTTATGAGTTATGCAGTGATTATTGCGGACGCGCTACATCACCGCTCAAAGCTTCGGGAAGCTCCAGAACTTCGAGACCTAGCTCGTTCAATGCTTCAGGTTTTGCCACCACTAGTGCTTTATAACCATTTTCAATCGCGATGCTATTGACGACTTCTACATCATTATTCAGTTTGGTCGCAACATCAGGTGCGGCACCTGTGCCTTGAACCAGATGTAACCAGTGTTTCGGCTTGGCTTTAAACCATAAACGTGCAATGACTTCCTGACCCAGATAGCAACCCTTGTCATAGTGAATGCCTTCGCGTTGATGCAAACGTAATTCCTGTGGTTGAAACAGGGTTGCAGTGGCAGCCTGAATCCAGGCCTGACCTGATTCAATGGCTTGCTGTTCCCACATCGTTACATCGGTTTCAGTCGCCACAAAGTCAGTATGAATGCCATTGATGACTGGATAAACTGGACCAACCAATTCCAGTTTCATTTTTGAGAAGGCGCCAAATTTTTTAATATGATTGGCCAGTTCCGTGGACTGATCTTCAGTGCTGACGATTTCAAAGCTTTCCGGACTGATTTTTTTAAGCCATAAGCCAAATTGAATGCGTCCTTTCAGACTGCAGATTGCAGTATAGCGTGTCTGGTTTTCCGCCAAAGTTTCAGTATTCAAAGTCACCTGACCTTGAAGGAATTTTTGTGCATCTACACCATTCAGACTAAACAATGTAAAAGCAGGAGACGCTGCCATAATAAGCCCCGGTTTGAATACTATAAATCAATGCAGTTATTGTGCAGCAAGCATCAAATAGAGGCAAACAAAAAAGCCAACAATCGAAATCATTGGCTTTGAGCGAGCAGATCTTTAGTGGTGATGGCTAGCCGGTAATGGCGAATCACAAGGGAATTTGCCTCCACAGACCCGTACGGTTTCCATCATGCCCTGATCTTCATGGTCGAGGATATGACAGTGTTGTACGAAGTCACCTTCAAATTTCTTGTAATGGCTTCTGAGAATAAATTTATAGTTAGCTTTTATAAAAAGCGTATCCTTAAATTGTCCTTTCATGCCACGGTATTGCACATCTTCAAGTCCATTTGGATCTGTGACTGGCTCAGATAATGCTTCACTGACATCTTTACCATCAGGATTCAAAATTTTAACAATCTGGAACGGGTTAACATGAATATGGAACGGATGACCGCCAAAATTTTCGGTCGTCAGTTCCCATTCATCAGTCTGTCCAACTTGTAATTGACGGACATATTCGCCATCCACTGAACCATCTCCATCAAAGAAATCTCCGAAACTCAGTGTATCTCCATCTTTTTTATGCCGGAAGCCAAATTTGAACACGCCAGTTCTAGGGTCGGGACCGAGCGAAAAAGCACTATATTGTTTTGGTCGGGCAGCAACCACCTTATCAATCTCTTTCGTCATCAGTGATGGATGATCACTAAACGCAGAAAGATTAAGCTGAGATAACTGGGTCTGGATGTCTTTGCTTAAACCAATTTTTTGTGCCCGATCTTTCAGGAACTGTGCAGCAGTCTGAGCCTTGGTCTTGGCAGCTTTTACATTGACCCATCCAAGCAGTTGGGCATTGAAGCGGTGATTTGGAGCAATTTGAAAAACTACATTCGGCAATGGCGCGTTAATTTCATCATCGATATTCAATTTGGTGTCAAAAATGCAGTATCTATTGGTGGTCGGAAAGGCAACCATTGCATCATGACGATAATCAGGATGGAACACGGACAGGGTTCTGGTCTGTACATGATTCATGGTTAAGCCATCTTGCGCGATAGTATGCACATTCAGGCTATTCAGCTTCTCAAATTCAGCTTTCTTGTCTGCCTCCTGATAGGCTGAACAGGCTTTAATGGTTTGCTCTGCAGTAAACTTACTGGAGTCAGGAATTTCCTTTATGATTAAACCAATGGTATCGCGTACACCGCCATGAATCATGCGCCAGCGGTTAAATACATTCTGTTCAACCTTCATTTCTCCCACAATTTTACCGTTGATAGACGTGTAATAATTCTGGTTTGTCCAGAAGCCACCAATAGACAGGTCATTATAATTTTCCAGCATGCCTATGCCTAAGCCTTCACAATTATTGGGAACAGCGAATGTGATATTAGGGTCGGGGTTGCTACAGCGATATTGGATTTGCTGGAACAGCAGGATATTTTCATTCGGATAACTGTTTTTTTCTTTCCATAGAATATCCATATCTCCAGTTGAGGTGACTTTGCCATTTTTGACTTTTGGTGTTCTTGAGCCTTCAACAATCAATGGGCCTGCCATGCCATTTGATACCTGAAGAGCAGTTGAACCGTGCAGATGGGCGTGATACCAGTAAGTCCCTGCGGGATGATTCGGTTCCATTTTAAACTGATAATCAAATTTTTCCTGAGGTTTGAATTTCAAAAAGACATTATCGCTATTGCCTTGAGGACTGACCCAGAAGCCATGGGTATGCAGGTTGGTGGTATTAAAGCAGTGTGGTTCATTTACATTCTCGACATGAGTTGGACAGGTTGTTTCTGACTCGGGTGGCAGCTGGTTATTCAGGTTAAGTGCCATGGTTTCACCCTGTTTGACCCGAATCTGTGGCCCGACCAACTGATCCTCAACATATTCACCAGCTTTTTTCTTATCAAATAAACTCGGTTTGGTTAAATAGCCTCTCAGCAGCACCTGATCCCATAAGCCATTTCTGGGGTTATAGAGTTTGCTGGTTTTATAGGCCACGATCAGCTCATATTTGCCTTTGGCACTTTTTGGTAACAGGGGTGGATTGCTAATCAAGCTGTCTGATGTGGTCGGAACGGGATGTGAGGATTTGGGTGGAGGTGTGGGGTATGAGGGATGAGAGGGGTGGGACGGGTTAGAGGGATTGGATGGCGGCGATGGATTTTTTGTTCCATCCCAACCGCGAGCTAAGAGCGTCAAAATGGCGGCTATAGCTCCGAATATTGCGATTTTCAACATTTCAGTTCTGCCTGTTATGGTTATTGTTTTAATGTGAGGATTTCGAATAATGTGACATGCGTCACACTGAGCTTCTGATAGTTTTGGAAAATCTGCTATCCCAAATTAGGGGATTGAAATTTTGCTAAATGCGGCGACAGGACAGGCCTATGAAAACCAATCAGACTATATTTTTTCATCTTTAAAAAAATGCACATAAAATTAATTATTTATTAATGATATTAGTGGTTTAGATTAATATTCAAATAAAAAGATAGAGAAATATTTTGCAACATAAGACTAAAGAATAAGGCGAATTATTCAGATTTTTTTAGCAAAAGACCGCTTTAAAGCAAAAATTCTAAAGTCTATGTAACAAATTTTTGCGAAAATACCATTTTTTTATAATTAAGTGTTTGAAAAATATAAAATTTGGGAAATGCTATTTGTGCAGCGTACAATGCTGCTATTACAAAAGTAACTCATCGATATCTATTGATGAATAAAAATAGAGATAAACGAGGGCAGGCAAGCTTATGAACAACAACTACCGTAAACCGCTGCAATCCACCCAGCTGGAATATTATGACGTGCGACAGGCCGTAGAAGATATTCAGCCAGGCGCATATGCCAAACTTCCTTATACTTCTAAAGTCCTGGCAGAGCAGTTGGTGCGTCGTTGTGATCCTGCCATTCTGGAACAGTCTTTACGTCAGCTGATTGAGTGTAAACAGGAACATGATTTTCCCTGGTATCCGGCACGTGTAGTGTGTCATGACATCTTGGGACAAACGGCACTGGTGGACCTTGCCGGTTTACGTGATGCGATTGCAGATCAGGGCGGTGACCCGTCTAAAGTCAATCCGGTAGTTCCAACCCAGCTGATTGTCGACCATTCACTGGCGGTTGAGTTTGGTGGTTTTGATCCAGATGCCTTTGAGAAAAACCGTGCCATTGAAGACCGTCGTAACGAAGACCGTTTCCATTTTATTGAATGGACTAAAACCGCGTTTGAAAATGTTGATGTAATTCCTGCGGGCAATGGCATCATGCACCAGATCAATCTGGAGAAAATGTCTCCGGTGATTCAAAACCGTGATGGTCTGGCATTCCCGGACACCTGTGTTGGTACAGATTCGCATACGCCACATACTGATGCATTGGGTGTGATCTCGATTGGTGTGGGTGGCTTGGAAGCTGAAAATGTGATGCTTGGTCGTGCGTCTTGGATGCGTCTGCCAGATATTATCGGTGTGGAATTGGTCGGTCAGCGCAAGCCGGGCATTACCGCAACGGATATCGTCTTGGCATTAACCGAATTCCTGCGTAAAGAACGTGTCGTTGGCGCATATTTGGAATTTTTTGGTGAAGGTGCTGACAGCATGTCGGTGGGTGATCGCGCCACGATTTCCAATATGACACCGGAATACGGCGCAACCGCTGCGATGTTCTATATCGATCAGAACACTCTTGATTATCTGACCTTGACCGGTCGTGAGCCTGAGCAAGTCAAACTGGTCGAAACTTATGCCAAAGAGATCGGACTTTGGGCATCAGACATGACTCAAGCGGAATATCCACGTGTATTACGTTTTGATTTGTCGACAGTAACCCGCAACATTGCTGGCCCATCCAATCCGCATGCACGTGTCTCGACATCTGACCTGAAAGAAAAAGGCATTGCCGGTAATTTAGAAGCAGCTCGCGCGCAAGAAGCAGAAGGCTTGATGCCAGATGGTGCGGTGATTATCGCGGCGATTACGTCTTGTACCAATACCTCCAACCCACGTAATACGGTGGCGGCAGGTTTGCTAGCACGTAAGGCCAATGAATTGGGCTTGGTGCGTAAACCTTGGGTGAAATCTTCTTTTGCACCGGGTTCTAAAGCGGCTGCTTTGTATTTGGAAGAAGCAGGCGTACTTAAAGATTTAGAAAAACTGGGCTTTGGTATCGTGGCCTATGCATGCACGACCTGTAACGGCATGTCGGGCGCATTAGATCCAAAGATTCAGCAGGAAATTATCGACCGTGATCTGTATGCAACAGCGGTGCTTTCGGGCAACCGTAACTTCGATGGGCGTATTCATCCATATGCGAAGCAGGCATTCTTGGCTTCACCGCCTTTAGTGGTGGCGTATGCAATTGCCGGTACGATTCGTTTTGACATCGAAAAAGATGCTTTAGGTACAGACAAAGACGGCAATCCGATTTATCTAAAAGATATCTGGCCATCGGATGAAGAAATTGATGCGCTGGTGAAAGTTGCTGTAAAACCAGAACAATTCAAAAAAATCTATATTCCGATGTTCGACTTGGGTGTGAATGAAAAAGCAACAAGTCCGTTGTATGACTGGCGTCCGCAAAGTACGTATATTCGCCGTCCGCCGTATTGGGAAGGGGCTTTGGCTGCACCGCGTACCTTGTCAAATATGCGTCCGCTGGCGATCTTGGGCGATAACATCACCACTGATCATTTATCACCATCGAATGCCATTGTGCTCGACAGTGCTTCAGGTGAATACCTGAAAAAAATGGGTGTGCCTGAGGAAGACTTTAACTCCTATGCAACGCATCGCGGTGATCACCTCACGACGCAACGTGCGACTTTTGCCAACCCGAAACTGTTTAATGAGATGGTAGTGCGTTCTGATGGCACCATCAAGCAGGGTTCGAAAGCGCGTGTGGAACCTGAAGGTGAAGTAATGCGGATGTGGGAAGCGATTGAGATCTACATGAACCGCAAACAACCGTTGATTATTATTGCCGGTAAGGATTATGGTCAGGGTTCGAGTCGTGACTGGGCAGCGAAAGGTGTGCGTCTGGCAGGTGTAGAAGCGATTGTGGCAGAAGGTTTTGAGCGTATTCACCGTACCAACCTGGTGGGTATGGGCGTGTTACCGCTTGAGTTTAAGCCGGGTACAGATCGTAAGACTTTAGGTCTTGATGGTACTGAGCTGTATAGCGTGATTGGTAATATTGCGCCACGTTCGACTTTAACTTTAGTAATTGAGCGTTCAACCGATGATGGCAAGAACCAGATTATTGAAGTACCAGTCACTTGCCGTCTGGATACTGAAGAAGAAGTACATGTGTATGAAGCGGGTGGGGTATTGCAACGCTTTGCACAGGATTTCCTGGAAGGGAATGTAGCTTAATTAGAAACCCCTCTTTTTTTCAAAGAAGGGGAACTCCCCACTGCTGTCCCATAGTTTGCTTTAAATAAAAAAACCTGAGTCCTAACAGTTAAAATATGAGTGCAAACAAACACTTTAACGACTAGGATTCAGGTTTTGTCACATCAGAATACCGTATTTCATGAGCTAATTAAACCTGTTGTGCGACAGGATTTTGAACAACTTGCTAAAGTACACCATGTTGGACAGAAATTTAGAGCGGCTTCCCGGTGGGATCAGTTTATTGCCATATTGATGTCTCAATTCTCTTGTAGACAAAGTCTGAGAGATATTCAATCCAATTTGGAGTGCCAACAGGAAAAGCTAAGTCATCTCGGAGCAAAGTCTATTCCCCGAAGCACGCTGGCACGAATCAATGAGCAGCAGCCTGCTGCCTTGTATCAACAGCTATTTTACAAGTTGCTTAAATACTATGAACACTCAAAAGTAGCTCATAAATTTCGCTTTAAGAATCCCTTGTATTCCTTGGATGCCAGTCATATTGACCTGTCGCTTTCCTTATGTGAATGGGCCAAAGTTCATGACTCAAAAGCCAGCATGAAACTCAGCATAGGATTGAATCACAGCAATGATATTCCTGAGTTTGTTGCAGTTGAAAATGGCAAAGAAAATGACATGGTACAAGGCCGCAAATTCCAGTTTCCTGCTGGCAGCATTGTAGTTTTTGATAAAGGCTATGTCGATTACCAATGGTATGCAAATCTGACTGCTCAAAACATTGGATTTGTCACACGTTTTAGGCCTAAATCTGTGTATCAGGTGATCCAGCAACATCCAGTGCTTGAATCCAAAGGTATTCTAAAAGATGAAACCATTCAGCTGAATAGCGCACATGCCCTAAAAAGAAAAGCCCCAGTGTTAAGAAGAATTGAATATAGAGATCAGCAAAGTGGCAAGCACTTTAGCTTTCTCAGCAATAACTTTCATTTAGCCGCCTCCACCATTGCGGCGATTTATAAAGATCGTTGGAAAGTTGAGCTGTTCTTTAAGGCGATTAAGCAGAATCTCAAATTAAAAGCGTTTCTAGGCCGCAGCAGGAACGCAATTCAGACACAAATCTGGATTGCGATGATCGCCTATTTATTGGTGAGTTTCGCTCAACATTTAGGGAAAACAGGTTGGACAGTTCAACGTTTACTCAGAATAATTCAAGTGAATTTGTTTGAAAGAAGAACTTTAAAAGCTTTATTTTCACCCGATAAAATACCCATAAAACAAGAGGAAGCTCAAATGAGCTTCCTCTTGTGAAAAATTGTGGGACAGCAATGGGGAACTCCCTCCTTTTTTAAAGGTGAGAAGCATTGCTTCGCAAGGGCGGATTAAAGTTGTTGATATTGTTTAAAAAAGACCCTACTGTGAAGTGGGGTTTTTATTTGGAATAGAAAGTGCAATCAATTATTAAAATGACATTATACTTTTTCTTAGGAATTACGGTTTTTACTGCTTTATTAGCTATAAGCGGCATTATATATACGTGGACAACAATATATTCGGATGAAAATCAGGTTGTACAGTTTTTTAATTTGCCGTATTTAAAAGAATTGGTAACACTGTGTTTAGTTGAAATAATAGGAATTAGCATACTATTTGTGAAAAAAGGTTTTAAATATATTCCACAAATTAAAAATAATTCTAAGGTAGATGAAACTTTAGCATTTATGCAAGAGTTTGTAGGAATGGGGACGAGTGCAACAATCGTTAGCAATAGGGTTTCGTGGCTTATCAAAAATGAAAATTTATTAAAAATATTAAATCAAAAAATAGAAGACGGAATTAAGCTTGAAATTATTACACCAACTGAGGTGAGTCATCAGATTAAGTCAAGTCTAGTAGGTGCAATATTTATTGTTACTAATGAAAAATTACCGCCAGAAGCAAGATTCACTCTTATAAATGGTGATAGAACAGGGTGCGAAAAACTAGCTATTGCTAAAGGAGTTCATCCCGAACATGAAATTACTATTTTTGACCATAATTCCGGACCACAAATTATAGCTATGGCAAAGGATATTATTTTTAAATCTAAAGAGTTAGCAAGAAAATGAGTTGGTGTGAGTTAAGTACAGTCAGAAAAGTCCAAATTGAAAGCAATAAAGACATAACTTTTTCAAAAGTATTTGTGCCTAAATACCTGGAAAAATTATCTAACTACAGTGGGAAAAAAATTATTGAAATTGGCTGTGGTACAGGACATTTAGCAAAAGAATTAATAAGCTCAATAGAGTTTGAAAATTATATTGCTTTAGAACCATCGTTAGGGATGTATGAAAAAGCTAAAGATATGTTAAATGGTTGTAAATATTTAGAATTAAATAATTTTTCTATAGGGGATTTAAAGGGTGAGATTAAGGTTGATATTATTCTAGCTCATTTAGTTTTTCATGTAGTTGAAGACATTGAGACTTTGTTAAAAGATAGTTTTGAAAGGCTACAACCTAATGCCAAGCTTTTAATTTCATTGCCTCATCCATGTTTTTATAATAATTATAAAAATATCTTTAACGAAGATGAGTATTCTTATAATGATGAAATTAAAACTAATACTCTTTTTAAAATTTCCCAAGATAATGCAAATGATGTAAAAGTTCCGTATATTCACAGACCAATTAGCTACTATATTAATAGGTTTTCTAAGTCAGGCTTCAAAATACTTGAGCTAGAAGAAATTTTTCCAGAAAAATCAATTCAAGTCTTATATCCAGAGCTGTGGCAGACACCTAGATATTGTATTTTTTACTTAGAAAAGATAATGAATAATTGAGTGGAGAAAACATACTTCGCCCAATCGACACCATCATTTACAAAAATGGACAATAGACATTCATCACCAGAGGGTTATACTAGCTAGACCATTTCTAAAACCATGGAGAACAAAGATGGTTACTGCTGGCGAAAAACCCGGAACAGGCTTCTATTTTTGTGTTCAATGCGGACACCGCACCTACTTAGAAATTGGTACTGATCGTTTACCACCGTGTACCAAATGCCAAGGCAATCAATTTAACAATAAGAATGCCTAAGCAAAACAACTCAAACAGTTACCCTCTGTTTTGAACAAAAGCCCTATTACTCCATAGGGCTTTTTGCTATCTAAACTTCGCTATTTATGATGTAAATTTGTTTGAAAATTAACCAATAAAACCCCATATAAAACCCTAGATTCATCGTGTTTAGGGCAGCTCAATTGCAATATTATCTTGATCTTAATCATGACTCAGGTGTTGCCAATTACGAGATTGGTAACGAGTTTATTCGGGTTCAATTTAAGAAAACCTCGAAAGTTTATACCTACAGCTATAGCAGTGCCGGCTATCAGCATGTCGAAAACATGAAACAGCTTGCCCAATATGGCGATGGGCTAAAGGCCTATATCAATCATCATACTCGACAGCTTTTTGTACGTTAAAACTGGTCTGCTTCTTGCTTCAATGAAAGTCCTAAAAGGCAAATATTTTCTAAAGAGTAAATATCTGCCTAGAAATAGTGCAAGTGCATATATTAAAAAGAGGGCTATCACCTATGGATATTCAACAGCACGCACCAGAGTCAGGAAAGTTAGATAAAAAAGCCCATTTCTATTCTGCATGGCCACTGATCCTGATTCTTTTTGGGGGCGCGATTGGCTCGGTTTACGCTGTGATCGCTTATTTGCTTAATTTGAAAATTTATAGTTCTGAGTTGACTAGAATTAATAAGGTACTGGCTAATCTTCTGTGCGGGATGTCCGCGATTAGTGCCTGGTGGTTTAGTGCGCAATGGATTCAGGGAAAATTCTTTCAATAAAACAGCAATCCTGTCCTGAATATAAATTGCAATAAAGTCTCATTTTGGCGAATAAAAAAGCATAAAAAATTGGAAATGGAATTTATTTCTCTATATGTGGGTTAATAATGAAATAAATTTTCAGATTCATGGAAAATTAAAAAAACATAGGAAATTAATCCCGTCCATCTTTGCCTAATATAGCTCTCAAGGGTGTGATGGGATCGGAAAGAGTAGCATGCTGCGAGCGGCGCAAAACGCGAGTGCAGTACGAACCCAAAAGGTCTCGATCCGGCTTAGGACGCTATAGACCACAAGTTTATAGGCTATAAGATCAAGTCTTACAAAGATTGATAGTTGAAGTAAACCATTAAACGTTTTCCCAACACCCTAAAAAATTCTCTAGCAATACACGCAGAATAAAAAAACAAAATAAATATAAATCATAAATTTAAAAAAATATCTAGCTAAGCAAGATACAAATCAGTCCTTCATTTCTCAACATGATCTGTTATTTTTTAAAGCATCAGCTGCCCCCCTAGGGGAATCCTCATGAATCTTGATGTCTGGTGTCGTTTTTTGCTGTTTTGCACACTCATCAATTATGTCATTCTCATGATCTGGTTCATGGTCTTTGTCTTTGCCCGAAACTGGATGAAACAGGTGCATGGAAAATGGTTTCAGCTCTCAGATGCCAGTTTTGATGTGATTCATTATGCAGGTATGGCGCTGTATAAGATTGGGATTCTGCTGTTTAACCTGACACCGTTAATTACAATCTATTTGATGAATCAAAGCTAAGTGCGATGTTGTAATTGAATCTTCGAGTGATAAAAATAAGATTGGATTATTATCATTTTATCGCTACTTGATAGCATGACAGGATCAATAAGAACGAAAAAAGATTTCAAAGGAGTTGACACACATGAATCAAGTCAAACCAGCACTGATTTTGGGTGCCTTGATTGCTTTAGGGATGATGCTTGCCGGGTGGATTCTCGGCAATAGTGCCCTAAAAATTAAACAGTATGAACGTGTTGTTTCGGTCAAAGGATTGTCGGAACGTGAAGTCAAGGCCGATGTGGCAGTGTGGCCGATCCGGTTTAACGCCGGCAGTCAGGATCTGGCCGAGTTGTACGATACCATGCAAACCAATACCCAGGAAATTCAGACCTTCTTAAAAAATGAAGGATTTAGCGCGGAAGAGATTACCAGTGCTTCACCGAGTATCACCGATAAATACGCGCAGCAATATGGCGGGGATGCCAATGTCGCGCTACGTTACACCGCCAGCCAGACCATCACCGTCTATACCCACAAAATAGATGCAGTGCGTGCGGCACAAAGTCGTCTGGTGGCTTTGGGTAGAAAAGGCATTGCCTTTGCAGGGGATGATTCCGGGCAAAGAACAGAATATTTATTTACCAAGCTGAATGACATCAAGCCTGCGATGATTGAACAGGCCACCGAAAATGCGCGCAGTGTAGCGGAAAAATTTGCTGCAGATTCAAAAAGCAGTCTGGGCAAAATCAAGTCCGCCAATCAGGGGCTGTTTAGTATTGAAGATCGCGACAGCAATACGCCGTATTTGAAAAAAGTACGCGTGGTCTCGACGGTCGATTATTATCTGGCAGATTAAGCTGAGCTGGTCAAGCACGGTAATTGACAGCCTAGAAGCCGCTTGTTATTTTGCGCGCATTATTCCAGATGCTGTACCCTTAAAATGCCCATCAACCATGACTTTGTCTATTGTCCACCGCAAGAACCACTGCATACCGTTTATGAAGATGATGATCTGGTGGTAATTGAAAAGCCGGCCGGATTATTGTCGGTTCCGGGGCGTTTACCTGAACATCATGACAGTGCCTATTTGCGGGTTCTGAACCAGTATCCGCAGGCCAAAATTACCCATCGTCTGGATATGGCCACCTCCGGTATTTTGATGTTTGCCAAACACCGCGATGCAGAAGTGGCGGTGAGTAAAATGTTTCAGGCACGCACGGTACATAAAAATTATGTTGCACTGGTACAAGGCAAACTTGAAGGTGAGGGCAGCGTCGAAGTACCTTTGATTACCGACTGGGAAAACCGTCCGCGTCAGATGGTGCATTTTGAACTGGGCAAGGCCGCCAAAACCCTGTATCAGGCCTTAGAATATCTACCCCAGCAAGACATTAGCCGGGTACTACTGACACCAATTACTGGCCGTTCCCATCAGCTACGCTTGCATATGCTGCATATCGGTCATCCCATTACTGGCGATAAAATTTATCATCCTGAACCCCAGCGCAGTCCTTTAAATCGTATGGCCTTGCATGCCAGTTATTTGGCTTTTACCCAGCCTTTGAGTGGTGTCCCGGTCGAAATAAAGGTAGACATACCATTCTAATTTGATTCTGCTTAATAGTTAGATTCAACCGGACACATGCTTTTTAATCTCATAAATATGATCAGGATCAAGCTCTTAAACTGGGCAATCCGAATAAAAAAGTGTGAGAATTTATTTCGATAACAGCGTGGAAATGAGTGGCTTTATAAGCATGTTCAAATGAAATTTTCTACTGATCCATTGCCTGATCGGCTGTTACTGCAGAATATAAATTTTAATGTTCGGTTTATCTCTTGACGATAAGCCTAGAGATTTTTTATTCTTTTATCTCCCGCTATAGGCCTGATGCCTTTATTTTTATGATTTTTTAACCTTCCTTTCATTATTTTTAAACTTTCAAATTATATCCTTTGATATAAAAAATATCGTAAGTTGTTTCAGAATAGATTTGACTTGAGCCGGAAAGTAGTCAGTCATACATGACTTGCACATAAAAATTTTGTAGAAAAATAAAATGAATGAATGACTTAGTATTGATCAACGGCTTTGATTATCTGGCCGAAGTGATGCAAAATTAATCATGACTTTATAATAAATTTTTAATTTGATGATTTAGGGCGCTGCCCGGGGTTAAAGGAAAGAACGATGCTCAGTATGGCTCTCTTCGTTCTCGCGAGTATTTTAATATGTGCATTGCTATGGAGCTTGAAGGTACAGGCTTCATTACGCAGCAATATCCAGTTTTTACAGGAAAACCTGGATCATTCCCGCAGCAAATTGGCAGATTATGAAACTCAAGTCGATGAATTGAATTATGAAATCACCCAATTGCGGGTACAAAATGGCAGTTTAAACATTGCCCTGAATAAATATAAAAAATATCAGGATATCTGGGATATCGAGCAATATATTATTAACCGGACTTTGCAGGCCGAAAACTTTGTTGAAGCGACCAAGCTGGATGCTTCGATCATGATCGATGATCTCAAAGCCTATATCGCAAGAGTAAAAGATTATCTTGCCCAGTTTCAGGCGCAAGCATTAATTGAAGTTGAACAGCAGGCTCGACAAAGTTTACAGGGCTATTATGAGCAAGCCAAACAACAGCATCGTTTGCAGGCAGTGCTAAGTGCTTTAGAGCATAAAATACAGGTCAAATGCTTCGGCTTGCAACTTTCTGAAACACAGGTTTTACAGCAGCTGATTGAGGGTTATAGCGAAACGGATGCGGTTCGGCATTTACGCAATGTCCGTGACAGAATTCAGCAGGCCATAGAAACACAGCAGGTTGCGAGCTGTAATTATGTCGACGACAATCGCCGTCGAAGTACTATTGAAATCCTTAGTCTGGCTTTCAACTGTAAGGCAGATTTATATCTCTCTCAATTAAGCACAGAAAATTTGGGCGAGATATTGCAGGCCTTAAAGGATGATTATGTCTTGCTGAATTATACCGGGCAGACACTGAGTCAGGCGATGATTCAAGAATCCTATCTTGATCTGCGTTTAGAAGAACTCAAGTTTGCTGCGCTGGTTTTGCAATTGGAACAGGATCATCTGCATCCACACATCGCGTAGATCATGACATTCATAGGTCTAGAAGATTTTTACCAGAGTATTCTGAATGCCATAAGTTGGTTTAAATCCTGATATTTTTCAGGATTTTTGGCCTTGAGGAATCTTGACTATATTGATCCTCTTACTTATTTTTATATTTATAAAAATCATATGTTTATTTATGGTTAAAAGATAATATTTTTTGTCTGTATCTCGATAATTGTACAAAAATCAGCTAATCTTAAATGCAGAATAAAACAGCATCATAATAAGGATACTTCTATGTCACGTGATTACAATCAATTTCCGGACGATGAAAATGGCAATGTACTGTGGCAAATGCATCAGGATGGCGACGACTTGCAAGAGGCACATGAAATTGAATTTTCGATTGCCTTTGCGGATGAAGCGCAGGCGGATCGTTGTGCCTTGCATCTATTAAAAGAAGAGCAAAAAATCAGCCTGTTTCAGGACGAAGAAAGCGATACCCTGGAATGGATCATCACGATTTATGTGTATATGGAACCTGCTTACGAAGATATCGTGGATCTGGAACAATGGTTCAGCAAAATCGCGGCACAATTTCAGGGTGAATATGATGGTTGGGGTTGCATGGCCTATGTCTATGATGATGAGTTGGATGACGAAGAGGGCAGCCTGCGTAGTAGCTGAGCATG
Organism: Acinetobacter lwoffii; assembly: GCF_024129115.1. GTDB lineage: Bacteria > Pseudomonadota > Gammaproteobacteria > Pseudomonadales > Moraxellaceae > Acinetobacter > Acinetobacter lwoffii_T. The sequence goes on along the minus strand of NZ_JAMXXO010000007.1, from coordinate 59,025 downwards.
CTTGTATTTAAATGATTTAAAGTAAGAAACCCGGTGCTGCCGGGTTTTTTTATTGCTCTATTTAATCGTTATATGAAGATTTGAGCTTAAGTATAGATACATACTCATTATATATAGCCAGCTCAAAACTGGATAAAATAACTCAGATGAGTACTTAACTCAGGCTGATGATGCTGAGGATTTTAGTTACAACAAATGCAGGGAATATCCCGCAATAAAAAATAATAAGAACAAAGGACAAGAAAAAATGAGTTACACCTTAAAAATGCATCGTGTGTTTAGCGCACCACCGGAGCGGGTGTATCGTGCCTTTGTGCATCCGGATGCACTGGCCAAATGGCTGGCACCACATGGCTTTATTGCCAAAGTAGAACATGCGGAAGTCAAACCTGGCGGCAGCTATAAAACCACCTTTACCAATTTTTCTACCGGGACCCAGCATCATTTTCACGGCATTTATCATGAGGTCATTCCCAATCAGCTGCTGCGCTATACCGATCAGTTTTCTACCCCCGACCTGCAGGGGGAAATAGAGGTAACGATCATCTTTGAAAAAGTCTCAATCGGTACCGGTTTGCATATTATTCAGGTGGGTTATCCGGATGTGGTGCCGCCCGCGGTGTGTCATTTGAGTTGGCAAGAATCACTGCAACTCCTGTCTTTGCTGGTTAATCCGCAGATTTCAGACAATTAATTCCTTCGATCTCCTGTGTTGGTTGCATTCTCATGTCCTATCCATGAGTGCTCCAGACAAAGATGCTATACTGTGCGCTTATTTGTTTCATTTATTTTATTTTTCTCTTTTTTTCGAGGTTCTTATGGGTCTGCCAAACTGTCCAAAATGTCAATCTGAATATACCTATGCAGATGGCGATCTATTGATCTGTCCTGAATGCGCACATGAGTGGAAAGAAGGTGAAGTCACTGAAGAACAAGTGATCATTAAGGATGCCAATGGCAATGTGCTGGCAGATGGTGATAGCGTCACGGTGATTAAAGACCTGAAAATCAAAGGTTCATCTTCAGTGGTGAAAGTGGGCACCAAAGTCAAAAGTATCCGTTTGTTGCCTGATGCTGCAGATGGGCATGATATTGATTGTAAAATCGAGGGAATCGGCCCGATGAAACTGAAATCCGAATATGTGAAGAAAGCTTAAACTTAGCCCTGGACTAAAATTCTGACGAGAGAATAATACGGTTGATCTATCGTATTATTCTCATTATTGCTGAAATTCGGGGCTGATCATTTTCCTGCCGCTCTGATCCTCACGTTTCGATTTGAGATCCCTTTAATGCCGCACCTGCATCTGGAATATTCTGATAATCTGCAACATATCGAGATCAAATCCTTATTGGTCGCGAGCCATCAGGCACTTTTTAACGCCGGCTATGTCACCGATCCCAATGATTTAAAAAGTCGTGCGATTATGCAGCAGGATTATGTGATTGGACTGAATCTTGTTACAGATCAGGCCTATGTGCATGCCAAAGTTTCACTGTTGAGCGGGCGCAGTGTCGAAGTTCGTCAGGCGATTTCCGAATTGGTGCTCGACGTCATGCAGCAATATATTGCGCCACAGCCTGAATTAAAAATACAGCTTTGTGTCGAAATCATTGAAATGCCAAAGCAGACTTATCGTAAAGCCATTATTTGAATGATGGCTTTTATCTGTTGATATGACATGGATCAAATGCCTTAAAACTTTATCAATGCCATACGAAATTTATAAACAGATCGACTTGGGCTGTAACAGCTCGCTATCTTATTCAGATCTAAAATTATTTCTATTTTTAAATGACGCTTTATGTCATTTACAGGCATGCGATAAAAGTTCTAAAGTAACTTTTAATCGCTGCTGATTTTTGAATCATCCAATCTAGAAACGGCATATTCATCCTGATTGAAATAAAAATAATTTAAAAAAATAATCTTCAGGTGAGCTGAACCGAATCAGGCAGTGGGAAGAGCAAAGCGAGAATAACGCTTTAGCACAGGCAAAATAATAAGAACAAAAGATCAGAAATCCGGTGAGTTGATTGAATTCCTATTTCAGGTCTGACTTGTCCGGTTGAGGAAAATTTGATGCAGATTTTTGGGGATGAACAATTGGCTCGGGAAGTCATGGCATTTCTTCAGGAGTGGGACAATGCCATAGCCAGACTCGATATTCAGGATATTGTTCAATTATGCCGACCGGAGATTCGTCTGGTCGATGTCAGTATGGAAGTCAAAGGTGTTGAAGCCTATCAGGCACTCTGGCAACAATATCGAAGCTTTATGCCGGAAGGAATACGCATCGAACGCCAAGATATTAATATTCATGTCACTTCTGATCTGGCTGTAGTCGATGGTTATGTACGGGTGAGTTATGCGGTGATTGAACCGATTTTCCAGCTGGGCTGGTGTCGGGTCAGCATGTGCCTGAGCAAGCAGCAGGGCAAATGGCAATTGCTGCATCAACATACTTCAGTCCCTGTGCAACTCGAAACCCGGAAAATGCGCCGGATCAAAAGCGTGAGTTAATCTATTTACCTGAAAAGATTTAAGTGAAATATCTTTGCAAATGATTACAGGAATACCTTTGTAACAAAAATATAGAAAGTCCTAAATTATGTTGAAGGAATAATATTTTAGGACTTTTCAGGTGGATAACAACAAGAACAGTCAAGTAAAACCAAGACAGGCCAACCTGCAACAACAGACTGAAGTATTGATGCCGGATCAGTCCGAGCGGCAGCGCACCCAACATGCACTCAGAATGATGGCAGGCTTTGTAATTGCTGCTGTCGTCATGACGGCATTGTATTTTGGCCGTGATATTTTTATTCCGCTGGCTTTGGCCATTCTGCTGGCATTTTTACTTTCTCCTCTGGTTTCCCGTTTAAAGCGCTGGGGCTGTCCCCAATGGGCGGCGATTGGCCTGGTCATGTGCCTGACCTTGTCATTTCTGGGTGGCACTGCAACTTATCTGGGGGTGCAACTTGGCAAGCTAAGTCAGGAACTGCCGCAATATCAGGACACCATCCAGCAAAAACTGAAAATGCTCGAAAACTATCGTCAGGGACCGAGTATGTGGGACGGTGCGATCCAGACCTTTGACACAGTAGAAAATTCGATAGACACACCCGAACAGGAAACAGAAGACCCGAATGTGCAGAATGTCAAAGTGGTGGGCCTGGAACCAACGAGTGAAGAGGCTGCGCTGGACTGGCTGAATAAAATCCTGAATCCACTGGCGATTATCGGGATTGTGTTTCTGTTTATGGTATTAATTTTATTCAATGGCAAAGACCTGCATGACCGCTTTCTGAAACTCTTGGGCGGTAATCTGAATATCGGCACCGATGCGCTGGATGATGCCGGCAAAAGTATCGGGACCTATTTGCGCATGCAGCTGCTGGTCAATGTCACTTATGGTATTCCCATGGCGATTGGGCTGTTATTGATTGGCGTGCCGGCAGCGATCATGTGGGGGCTGGTCGCGGTGGTTATGCGTTTTGTACCCTATGTTGGCCCGATCGTTTCAGCTATTTTCCCGATTACACTGGCTTTCGCCGTTGATCCGGGCTGGGACATGGTGCTCTGGACTGTGGGCTTGATACTGGTGCTGGAACTCATCAGCAATAACGTGATTGAACCTTGGCTCTATGGGGAAAGTACCGGTCTGTCTACTTTGGCAATTATTCTGGCGGCCACGTTCTGGACCACTCTTTGGGGACCAGTAGGGTTGATCTTATCGACGCCTTTGACTGCCTGCCTGCTGGTTTTGTCCAACTACGTGCCGGCACTGGGTTTTGTTAAAACTTTGCTTGGCAGTACGCCAGTATTGTCACCCTCCGAACGCTTTTATCAACGACTGGTGGCTGATGAAGTCAATGATGCAATGCAGGTAGCCAATGATTACATCTGTGCGCAATTACCGAAAAAGCCCAGTGCAGAGGAGGTGGCCCGTCGTGTACAAATGTTCTATGGCGAAGTGGCCATTCCAGCCATTCGGATTTATTCTCAAGGACATGATACTGATGTTACTGCCGAGCACTGGTTGCGTCTTTATCAGGGCTTACAGTTCTTTAATCATGCGTTTCAAAAAGCCTATCCGAGTAAATTAAGTACCGAGCAGCCCGAAGTTTATTGTGTCGGTGCGCGTTGGGAAATTGATACCCAAATTTCTGCCATGGTGGCACACGCGCTGAATCTCAAAAATATTGCTGCCCGAAATGATTCGGATGTGCTGATTCAATCGAGTGAATCAGGAAAGGGTATTGTACTGCCAGCTTCGATCAAGATTTTATGTGTGTCGATTTTTCATCATGCGCCTGCGGCACAGATTCGGTTGCTGAAATATAGACTGGCGCAGCAATATCCTGAACTGAAAATTATTTTTGCGACTTGGAGCGTGATGCAGCTGGAGCTTCTGGATGAACTGCAACAACGTTTTGAGCTGGAGGCACTGATCAATAATGTCGATGATCTGATTCTGACTATCGAAACTTATACCTTGAATGAAGGCGAAAGCTGGTTTGAGAATCTGGAGATCAAGAATGAAAAAGAACGGCAGCAGGCTTTAAATGAATTGGGATTATTAGATCACCGTCATCAGATCCTTTATAAACAATATATTGAAGAAGCCCGTCAGGCTTTTGATGTTGATTACGCACAAATTTCCTGGCTAAATCAGCATGAAATGTATATTCCAATCAGTCCTTTTACGTCAGAGCCTGTTGCAACCCGACAAATGTGCAAGGATTCAGTCTGCACCCATTTACTCTATCAGAATGAGCCTCTGGTGATAGAAGACTTGCAGCGTGATCCGCGCTTTCCACATCTTTCAGAGTTAAGACAGCATCATATCCGTTTCTATGCCGGTGTGCCCTTAAAAGATAAAAATGGAATTGCGCTTGGGAGTCTGTGTCTGCTGGATAAACAACCGAGGCAGATGCAGGCCGAAGATATGATTTTACTTAAGGCTTTGGCGCAGGATTTAATGGCGACTTTGAGCAATGAGCGCAAGAAAAAAGATAAACAGAAGCAGATTGAGCAGATGCAGCCAGCCACCTCGGCAAGCATTTTAAATAAGGACTAGATGATGAAACAAAAATGGATCTACAGCATCAAAATTATGAGTATCATATTTAGTCTAGCCAGTATCAGCTCATTAAGTCTGGCCGCCATTCAGGGCCTGCATTTTTCACATAAAGACTGGGAAATTGCCTGTGATAATACCGGCACTTGCCGTGCTGCCGGTTATCAATCGGATCAAGATATCGATCAGCCGGTTTCTGTGCTATTAGAGCGTGCGGCGGGTGTAAACAGTGTTATCAAAGCCCAAGTCCAGATTTTATCCTTAGTTACTGCCACACCTACACGACAGCTTCAATTGCAAATTACCAGTACACCTTATGGTGTGATTGGTCTGAATCGGGAGGGAATAGGGCAACTCAATAGCAGTCAAACACGTGCCTTGCTGAAAGCTGTACAGGGAACAGCTCCAGTTGTCTTTAAAAATGCGCAATCACGCTGGAACCTGTCGACTTCCGGTGCCAGTGCCGTTTTACTCAAGATGGATGAATTTCAGCGTCGACTTTCTACGCCCTCAGCCTTGATCAGGCCGGGGAAAAAATCCAATCAGGCGGTGCTCAAAGCTGCAGCGATACCGAAAATTCAGATACCAAAATATCAGTCAGGCAAAGTCACTCAAGCAAAACTGAATACGGCAACAAGTCAGCAGATGATTCGAAAACTGCAAGCCACCACCAAGGAAGATCAATGTGATTTGCTGTTTAGCCAGCGTTTTCTGGATGATGATGTTATGACCATTTATCCCATTAATGCCCAGAATCAACTGATTCAGATTCCATGCTGGCGTGGGGCTTATAATATGGGTAGTGGCTTCTGGCTGATGGATCGAAACAAGCAATTTAAACAGTTGGTGACGACCTCGGGAGAAACATTTAACCAAGGCCAGATATTTTCCGGGCATAAAGTGCGTGGTTTGGGCGATTGTCTGAGTCAGAACGAATGGGCCTGGAATGGCAAGAAATTTGTCAAAAGCTTCAGTGGTCTGACCGTACAATGCAAAGGCTTCGCCGGTGGTGCTTGGAATTTACCGACCTATGTAAGCAAAATCATTTATCAGGCCAAATAGTATTGTTTATAAAATATCAGTGATAAAAAAGCCTGAATGACTCAGGCTTTTTTAGTTTTGATTTTAAGAAGTGTGATCTTAAAAACGCTTTGGAATTCTCTGGCCATTTGGAACAGGAATTTCAGCATTTTTTAATACCCCAAATAACCAGGTTTCAGCATGCTGTACCGCAGTTTTCAACTGATCACCCATGGCCAGACGTCCGGCAATGAAACTGGCCAGTGAACAGCCTGAACCATGATATTCACCTGGCAGACGTGGACAGCGAGTTTCGTTGACCAGCTCACCTGCGATATATAGGCTGTTCTGAATGTAATCTGGCGTATCTTCATGGCCACCTTTGACCAAAACTGCCTGTGCACCCATTTCAAATAATTTTTGAGTGGCCAGTTTGAGGTCTTGCTCACCCGTCAGGGCACGCAGTTCAACCGTATTTGGCGTTAAAATGGTGGCCAATGGAATCAACTGGGTAAATGCTTTGACCAGCGTTTCTTGATTACCCAGCGAACCGCCACTATTCGCGACCAAAACCGGATCCAGCACATACAGATAATCTGGATGTGCAGCCAGAAACTCGGCCAGTGCTGCGATATTGTCTGTGGTGCCTAACATGCCAGATTTTACGCAACGAATGGGCAGGTCATTGACCACCGCATTGGCCTGTGCCAACAGCAATTCTCTGGAAGTGGCTTCGAAACCAAAAACCTGCTGTGAATTTTGAATAGTGAGGGCTGTGCAGGCAATTGCCGCATGTGCACCACTTTGACCAATGGCTTCAATATCTGCTTGAAGGCCGGCTCCACCTGAAGGGTCTAAACCGGAAAAGCAAAGTACGGTAGGGCGCAAAATGATGTCCTTCATTCACTAAAATTGCATTAGTATAGGCAAATTTGAATGAACTCTCGATATTAATTTATATCGGTACTAATGAGAGGGGATGGGCGGTGATTAAGAATATTTTAATTGATCTGGATGGGACATTAACCGATCCGAAAGTGGGGATTACGACGTCTGCACGCTATGGTCTGGAAAAGATCGGTCATCCGATTAGTGACGAGATCAATATCGACTGGATTATTGGTCCGCCCTTAAAAGCCTCGCTTGCCAAAATTTTAAATGTTGAGGCCGATCATGTTCTGGCTGAACAGGCCGTGATGGGTTATCGGGAGCGCTTTGCAGTCAAGGGTCTCTATGAAAATCATGTTTTTGAGGGTGTAGCAGAAACGCTGGCAGAACTGAAACGCCGTGGTTATCGCTTGTTTGTCACTACAGCAAAACCGACAGTGTATGCCAAACAGATTCTGGAACATTTTGATCTGGCCCAGTATTTTACCGAAATTTATGGTAGTGAGCTGAATGGCGAGCGAACCAATAAAGCTGAGCTGATTCAGTATATTTTAGAGCAGCAAAAATTACAGGCGGATCAATGCATGATGGTCGGTGACCGTGAGCATGACATTTTTGGTGCCCGTCAAAATGGTATTGATACTATTGCGGTAAATTATGGTTATGGCAGTCAGGAAGAGTTAGCACTGGCACAGCCAAAATATAAAATTGACAGCTTTAATCAGTTGCTAGATTATTTTAAATAAACCCTAATTTTCGCTTATTTTATTTGAGCTGATTTTTAGAGATGTTTTTGTTTATAAACTGGTTCATCTATACAGATCAATTCTCTTATTAGATTGTTATCTCAATAAAAATCCCGCTTAATGCGGGATTTTTGCTCTTGGACGAACATTTAAAGCGTCAAAAACCAGGTCGACGCCAACACCACCATAATGATGATCACCAGTAAAATGTTGATGATCGTCATTCGATGTTGGGGTGGAACTCTGGCTTTGGTCAGAGCATTTCCTGCATGGTCAAACAGGATGACATTTTGCACGCTACTTTCATAACCGAGTTCGAGTAATGCGCGCTTTTCAACTTCGGTTAAACCGTCTTCGGGCAGATCCATGATTTGCAGCAATGCTATAGAGCTAAATAACTTCTTCATTACCGACGAAGGTAACAGTTGTTTCAGCGTCACCACGGCTGCATCAAAGTCGGCAATAATACTCCGCGGATGGGCATAGGGCACATCGGGTAGCAGGGTATGCGTAATCGTGCCATCTATATTCATCAGCTGCATTTTATCTTTATAGATTTGCACCCATACAGCATCTGGAAATTTCACTAATTGATCTTGCAGCATGGATAAAGTCTGATTTTGCTGATATTTAGTCATTAAATAATCGATAAACAAATCCCGCATCAAGACGGGATTTGTAAGGTTCGGTTATTTGGCAGGAGCACCATATTCATTGTTTTGTTGCTTGGTTTCAGTTGCCCACCACCAGATCAGTACCAGTATACCAATCACGGTAAGCGCCAGTAATTGCCACCAACCAGAGCGCCCTACATCATGCAAGCGACGCGCGCCAACGGCCAGACTTGGGACTAGAAGTGCCAGATTAAGCAGGCTATTCACCAGCGGTTTAGTGCCTAAAACTGTATCTATGACCTCAGCAATAATGCCTAAAATTACACAAAACAGCATAAAGAACCAAAATTCTTTACGGCGTGCACGGCCGGAAAAGTTTGCATAGTTGGTCAGACATTTTACAAACCAGTCAATGCTGCTGTAGTTTTCCTCGGCCTGATCCAGATTGGAATATTTGCCGAGCTGACTGGAAATTTTTTCTCCCAGATAAATAGAACTGCCTGAGGTTAAATAAACCTCAGATGCTTCACCCGCGGTATTGACGATAAAATCGACCCGATCGCCGCGTGAAGGTGGACGCTCACTACGCCAGGCTGCGCCATTAAAGCTATAGCGCTGATTATCATCCCCTGAGATAAAACCGGTATTGTGTTGAATAGAAAAATCAAGGATTGAACCTTTCATGCTTGTTCTCGTCTATTAAGCTAGATTATTGTTTTAAAGCGACGCAATTTCTTATCAGAATAACTTTAGCATAATCTAATTTTTAAAAATTCATAGTGGAATGGCGGAAATTTTCTCATGTTTTTAAAAGCCTTATCGCAATAGTGGTTCAGTATTCAATCAACAAAAAATGTGGCGTTGCATGATTCGAAATGAAGAAAATTAAATAGTAATGGAGCTGATTTATCTCTGAATCTTTTATAAGAAATTAAAGCTAAATCTATCTGATGAATATCAAATTTTTCTTTGGAACTATGGTTTGATTTTGTTAAATTTAATATGATGATAAACAAATACTTATAATCTTTAAATTTACAAAAAGTATATAATAATACTAATAAATATAACATTATATTCATACTTTTTATCTATTAGTGACAATTTTTTAAAATCAACAAGTGTATAATAAAAAGCTTTATATTGTGATGAAGGTATCACATTCAATGTATCTCTCCTCATTATCGAAGGCCGTTTACCTTTGCTGTGCCTCTTTCATCTTAACCACGACCACTGTGCATGCTGAAGCTGCTTTCAGTTCAGAAAGTCCGTGGATGCTCGGTGACTGGAACGGGCAACGTACAGCGCTCCAAAACCAGGGCTATGATTTCAGTTTTGGTTATACCGGTGAAATGGCAACCTTGATCGATGCGCAAAGATCTTCAAACCATAGAACTGAATATGCGGACCAGTTTGTTTTTGGGGCACATCTGGATCTGGCAAAAATTGCAGGTTGGCAAGACACTGAAGCACAAATAACAGTGACCCAGCGTAACGGTCAGTCACTGTCTCAAAGCGCTGCTGCTTTAAACGGTCATTTGAGTTCAGTACAAGAGGTCTGGGGCCGTGGTCAAACCTGGCGTCTGACTGATTTATGGATCAAGAAAAAATTCCTGGAACAAAAACTGGATGTGAAAGTCGGGCGCTTCGGTGAAGGTGAAGACTTCAACAGTTTTGACTGCGATTTCCAGAATCTGGCCCTATGCGGTTCACAAGTCGGGAATTGGGTTGGCGATCAGTGGTACAACTGGCCTGTAAGCCAATGGGCTGCACGAGTCAAATACAACATTAACCCTGAATTTTATGCCCAGGTCGGTGTTTATGAATACAACCCTGAGAATCTGGAACGTGGTAAAGGGTTTAATCTGAGTACGGACGGCTCTAAAGGGGCAATGCTTCCTGCAGAAGTGGTTTGGGCGCCTAAACTGGGTGAACAGAAACTACCGGGTGAATACCGTGCCGGTTATTACTACAGTACAGCAGAGGCTGAAGTCATTTCCAATCCAGATCAAACCGATCATCACCATGGGGGCTGGATTGTTGCCAAGCAACAATTGACTGCACATCACGGAGATACTTCGCGTGGTTTGACCGGCTTTGTGAATGCGACAGTGCATGACTCCAAAACCAATAATGTCAGTGATATGCAAAATATCGGGCTGGTTTATAAGGGTGCAATGGATTCACGCCCTCAAGATGAAATCGCATTTGGTATTGCACGCATCAACATGAATGACGATGTCAGTGCTGACCGTGATCAAGAAATCGATGCAGAAATTTATTATGGCTTACATGCCACTAATTGGCTCACCATTCGCCCGAATGTGCAATATGTGCGTCACGTCGGTGCATATAAAGATGGTGAAAATGTCTGGGTGGGCGGAATCAAGTTTAATACGTCATTTTAAAATATAGTTTTTAGTTGCAAATACACTATTGAATCTCTAGGTGCTTTGTTGCAGTAATGGGCAATGCCTGCTTAAGACATTGATGTATTTATAACTCAGAATTTAACAATAAGGGTGCTCATGCGTGTCATGTGCATGGACTTTCAAAAAAACTTTTATAGGTGTTCAATATGAATACTTCATCATCAGGTTCAGTACTGAAAACAATTTTAGCGGTCATTGCCGCTGTTTTCGGTATAGGACTGCTGATTGGAGGGATTTATCTTGCAGTGCTGGGTGGGTCTTGGTACTACATCATTGCAGGTATTCTCTTTATTGCGACCGCAGTTCTCTTGTATAAACGAAAAAGTGCTGCACTCCTTGTTTATGCCATATTCGTTTTGGCGACAGTGGTGTGGGGGCTGTGGGAAGTCGGTTCAGATTTCTTTGCACTTGCGCCGCGTTTAGATATTTTAGGGCTGTTTGGTCTGGCCCTGCTGATTCCGGCTACCACACGTGGCTTTGATCATGCTAAAACCGCGAAAATTGCCTTGGGTGCTTCATTAGCCATTACCATCGCTGTCATGATTTATGCTGTATTTAATGACCCGCAAGAAATTCGCGGTGAATTAAAATCCCAGCAGCCTGCAACTCACCAGCCAATTCCCGGTGTGGCAGATGAAGACTGGCCTGCTTATGGTCGTACCCAGTCCGGTTTACGGTATTCACCGTTAAAGCAGATTAATACTGAAAATGTCAAAGATTTGCAGGTGGCTTGGGAATATCACACGGGCGAATTCAAGACTGAAAATGACTCGGGTGAAACCACCAATCAGGTTACCCCAATCAAGGTGGGTGACAACATGTACATCTGTACCACTCACCAGAAATTGACTGCGCTTGATCCGGCAACCGGTAAGGCGAAATGGACCTATGATCCAAAGCTGAAAGCTGATCATACCTATCAGCATTTAACCTGCCGTGGTGTATCTTATTATGATGTCAACAATACGGCTGGTTTTGAAAGCAGTCTTGCTGCTAAGAAAACCACCTCGGCTGAATGTCCACAAAAAGTCATTTTACCGGTCAATGATGGGCGTCTGGTTGCGGTAAATGCAACCACCGGTAAAGTCTGCTCTGACTTTGGTAAAAATGGCGAAGTTGATCTGCAAAAAGATATGCCATTCCCATATCCAGGCGGTTATATTCCAACCTCACCGCCTGTAGTCACCGGCACCACCATTATTATTGCAGGTTCAACTACCGACAACTATTCAACTGAAGAACCATCGGGTGTGATCCGTGGTTATGATGTCAATACCGGTGAACTGCTTTGGGTATTTGACACAGGCGCTGAAGATCCGAATTTGATTCCTGCACCGGGTCAAAAATTTGTACATAACTCTCCAAATGCTTGGGCACCTTTGGCCTATGATGCAGAGCTGGATATCGTCTACGTACCAACGGGTGTCGGTACCCCGGATATTTACGGTGGTCACCGGACTGAACTGGACGAGCGTTATGCCAACTCGATGCTGGCCTTGAATGCAACGACCGGTAAGCTGGTATGGAACTTCCAGACTACCCATCATGATTTGTGGGATATGGACGTACCTTCACAGCCGACATTGACCGAGATTAAAGATAAAAATGGCAATATGGTTCCAGCCATTTATGTCTTGACCAAAACCGGGAATGCTTTTGTGCTGGATCGCCGTAATGGTAAAGCCATTGTGCCGATTACCGAAAAACCGGTACCACAATCTGTGAAACGCGGACCTCAAACCAAAGGCGAGTTCTATTCTAAGACTCAACCATTCTCTGATTTTAACCTGGCGCCACAAGATAAATTGACCGATAAACAGATGTGGGGTGCGACCATGTTTGACCAGTTGGTCTGCCGTGTTGCATTCCATAAACTGAATTACGATGGCATTTATACCCCACCTTCTGAAAATGGGACACTGGTCTTCCCGGGCAATTTGGGTGTGTTTGAATGGGGTGGTATGTCGGTGAATCCGGACCGTCAAATTGCATTAACCAACCCGATTGGCCTGCCATTTGTATCAAAACTGATTCCTCAAGATCCGAACCGTCCTAAGACGGCTAAAGGTGCAGGTACAGAAGCCGGCGTTCAACCGATGTATGGTGTGCCTTATGGCGTTGAAATCAGTGCGTTCCTGTCTCCGTTTGGGCTGCCGTGTAAACAGCCATCATGGGGCTTTGTTGCAGGTGTGGACTTAAATACTCATGAAGTGGCCTGGAAACGCCGTATCGGTACCATTCGTGACAGTATGCCAGGCATTCCATTGCCGCCATTCAAAATGGGTGTGCCGATGCTGGGTGGACCTATTTCAACTGCGGGCAACGTGATGTTTGTGGGTGGAACTCAAGATAACTACATCCGTGCCATTAACGTGAACAACGGTGATGAACTATGGAAAGGTCGTCTACCTGCAGGTGGTCAGGCTACACCAATGACCTATGAAGCCAATGGCAAGCAGTATGTGGTCATTATGGCAGGTGGTCATGGTTCCTTTGGCACCAAAATGGGCGACTCTCTGGTGGCTTATGCCTTGCCAGACAATAAATAGTTGAACCTCTAATTAAGTATGAAGGAGCCTGATTCGTCAGGCTTTTTTATACGCTATTGTTGAATGCCTACATCGAGTTTTAAGGACACAGAGAAATGATGTTGATTTGTTGCTGAAAGCCCAATTTCATTCAGATCGCATTAAAATAATATGCTTTGTATATGGCTGATTTTAAGCGAAATTCAGATAAAGGATTAATTAAGTCTAAATTTATCGAACACAGAATTTTTAAGCTCAAAATATTCCTATTCATTGAGCGAACTATATGTCATCGAATTAGCATACTTATTTGGTATCGATGCTTAAAACAAAATGAGTTGAATCATGAGATGTACGCCATCTCGATAAGGTATTTGCCGCATTAAACCACTTTCAAATAAGGCCTGTCATTTATGTACCAAAGCCCGAAATTTCCATTCGTGAGATCGACCTTGTCCTGCCTGATTGCTTGCGCAGGTCAGAACATTTATGCAGAAAATGACACACAAGAAGTCCAAAGGTTAGACACGATTTTCATTCAAGCGACCCGTACCGATCGGGAGCGATTGACCACACCGGCGTCAGTGTATTATCTGAATCAAAAACAAGATAACAGCCTGAATGTGAACCTTTCTGAAACATTAAAAGGTGTTCCGGGATTACAGTTAAACAATCGTGAAAACTATGCCCAAGACCTACAAATTTCGATGCGAGGCTTTGGGGCACGTTCCAGTTTTGGTGTGCGTGGTGTGCGTTTATATGTAGATGGAATCCCTGCAACGATGCCGGATGGGCAGGGACAAACCTCGAATATTGATTTGAACAGTCTGGATCATATTGAGGTTTTAGGTGGTGCATTTTCATCACTGTATGGTAACTCTTCCGGGGGGACGATTTTAACCACCACGCGAGAGGGGCAAGGTGCTGACTCGATTGAACTGGGGCATTCTGCAGGGAGCCAGAACAAAGGGCAGACCAAGCTGGTTTTGCAAGGCGGTGCAGAAAATGCCGATGAACCAGCTTATATCATTAGCTCCTCTTATTTTGATACTGACGGTTTTCGGGAGCATAGCGGCGCGCATAAAGTGCTGAGCAATGCCAAGCTGACCTGGGATCTGGAAGATGGCTCTAAAATCAACTGGATGAATAACTATGTCAAAATTGCAGCGGATGATCCGGGCGGTTTAACCCGAGAGCAGTGGAAGGCCAATCCTAAACAGGTAGTAAAAAATGTATTAGATTTCAATGCGCGCAAAGAAATTGAACAGGTTCAAACGGGTCTAACCTGGAATAAACCGATCAATGACCAGCATGAACTGTATGGTATGGCCTATTGGGGACAGCGTGAAGTTACACAATATCAGTCTATTCCGAAGTGTGCATATGTGAAAGATACGAATATTTGTATTCCTAGGACTATTCAGCAGGCAGCAAACCACCCGGGTGGTGTAATTGACTTTAACCGTAATTTTTATGGGACAGATTTACGCTGGACAGGTAAGGATATTCTGCCCAATACTAAACTGATTGCTGGTGTCGCCATTGATGCCATGTCTGAAGATCGTAAAGGCTATCAAAATTTTTTAGGTGATCGCTTGGGGGTTAAAGGTGAACTGCGTCGAGATGAAGATAATACCCTGTGGAATTTAGATCCGTATTTGCAAGCTTCTTATCACTTTGCTCCCGATTGGACTTTAGATGCAGGGCTACGTTATAGCAATGTGCATTTCAAAACCAAAGATCACTATATCGTTGATGCTGATGAGGAAGACGATAGAAATGGTAATAACTCAGGTAAAACTACTTATGAGAAATTACTACCTTCACTGGCTCTAAGTTGGCAAATTCTACCTGAATTTATGGCCTATACCAGCTATGCCCAAGGCTTTGAAACTCCTACATTTACAGAAATGGCATATCCTGCTGTTGAAAGTACTACGCCATTTACACTAGAGGCAGCATCAAGTGATACCTATGAAATTGGTTTAAAGTCAGATAACACCTTAGGGCAATTTACCGCAGCAGTATTTTATACAGTGACGGAAGATGACATTGTGCCTTTAAAAAATGAAGGTGGTAAATCAACGTTCCGTAATGCAGATCAAACTGTGAGACAAGGCGTTGAACTTTCTTGGAATAAAAACCTTTGGCGTGATTTAACAGCTCAAGCAAGCTATAGCTACCTTGATGCGACTTTTGATAAAGATAGTGCTAATGTTGAAGGTGCAACACCTATTCAAGAAGGTAATTATATTCCCGGTATTGCCAAGAATCAGGCATTCTTAAGCTTGGGTTGGAAACCTGAACAGGGTTTGCGTGCGGGTGTGGATATTCGTTATAGCGACAAAATCTATGTCGATGATAAAAACTCAGATGCTGCGCCAAGCTACACGGTTGCTGGCGCCAATGTGGGTTATCACTGGAAAATGCAGGATTGGGCGGTGAATACTTTTGCGCGTGTCGATAACCTGTTTGATAAAGATTATTCTGGTTCGGTGATTGTCAATGAAAGCAATAACCGTTTCTTTGAGCCGGCAGAAGGGCGGAACTGGAGCGCTGGTTTGAGTGTGACAAAAGAGTTTTAATTGTTATGTGATGTAAAAAAACCGCCAGTATTGGCGGTTTTTTTATGACAAACTATAAGTCATAAATGACAACTTATGTGTCGCGTGACGGTAAAAAACCTTACCAGCTTAACGCACCGCCAGTCTGATAGTCTGTTACGCGCGTCTCGAAGAAATTCTTCTCTTTACGTAAGTCCATCATCTCTGACATCCACTGGAATGGGTTATTCACGCCAGCAAACTGTTCAGGCAAGCCCAACTGTGCCAGACGACGGTTCGCAATAAACTTCAGGTATTCTTCCATCATGCCAGCGTTCATGCCAAGTACACCGCGTGGCATGGTGTCACGTGCGTATTCGATTTCCAGCATCGTACCTTCAAGAATCATCTGGATGATTTCTTCCTGGAATTCAGTGGTCCATAAACCTGGGTTTTCGATCTTGATCTGGTTGATCATGTCGATACCAAAGTTCAGGTGCATCGACTCGTCACGCAGGATGTACTGGAACTGCTCGGCAACACCATTCATCTTGTTACGACGGCCCATAGACAGGATCTGGCTGAAACCACAGTAGAAGAAAATACCTTCAAGAACACAGTAGAACGCGATCAGGTTGCGAAGCAGGATCTGGTCATTTTCAGGTGTGCCGGTTTTGAATGTAGGATCACTTAAAGACTGAGTATATTTCAGGCCCCACGCAGCTTTACGTGCAACTGACGGTACTTCACGGTACATGTTGAAGACTTCGCCTTCATCCATACCTAGCGACTCGAT
Organism: Acinetobacter lwoffii; assembly: GCF_024129115.1. Taxonomy (GTDB): domain Bacteria; phylum Pseudomonadota; class Gammaproteobacteria; order Pseudomonadales; family Moraxellaceae; genus Acinetobacter; species Acinetobacter lwoffii_T. The sequence continues at coordinate 42,374 of NZ_JAMXXO010000007.1, read as the reverse complement.
ACAGTACTGGTAAGCGTGTGTGTGAATCGCTTCTTCAAACGCTTGACGCAAGATGTACTGACGGCATTCAGGGTTGGTAATATGACGGTAAATCGCCAGTACCAGATTGTTTGCAACCAGTGAATCGGCAGTCGAGAAGAAACCAAGTGAACGCATCACAATGGTACGTTCATCTTCAGTCAAGCCATTTTCAGACTTCCACAACGCGATGTCGTGGTTCATGTTCACTTCTTGTGGCATCCAGTGGTTTGCACATCCGTCCAGATACTTCTGCCAAGCCCATTCGTATTTGAATGGAACAAGCTGGTTCAAGTCTGCACGACAGTTGATCATCGCCTTGTCGTCAACCTGAACACGTTGTGCGCCCATTTCAAGTTCTTCAAGGCCTGGAGCAACATCAAGCTGATCTAGGGAAGCAGATGCTCTTGCCAGCGAATCGGTTGGATTTGATCCTCGGTTTTGAGTGGCTCTAAGGGGTTGTGCAGCTGCCACATCCGGCGATGCGTTGCCTGCATCAGATACCATCTGTGAATTAGTCGCTTTTTGCGGCTCGACGGGCGCAGGCTGCTGTTCAGGTGCAGCCGGTTTTTGCGAATCATCTTCGAAATCGTCCCAACTTAGGATAGACATATCAATTCTCTCTACGTTGCTTTATATCTTTTATGAGACATTCAGCTTGGCTGAGATGTCTTACTATACGCTTAATTTGTGTAAGCAAAATTAAGTTTTGTTGATGAATGCTCTAGTTTTATACAGGAGCAATAATCCCCACTACTTATTTTGCTTACGCTGCTGGCGAACTTTGAACCAGAAGTAAGCAATGGGTAAATAAAAGGTAATACCAAAGGAAATCAGCAATGCCGCAAGTCCTAACATGTAGTTATGAGTCATTGGAGGCATGATGGTGATTTCCTTTATTTTTATAGTCAGCCTATCAAATGATAGGCTGACTCAAATGAATAAAATATAGTGCGAACTTTGCTGCAAAATAAGGTATAGCTAGCACTATAGATAATTCCCAACTCTTTTTAAGAAGTCTTAAAAACTCTGTGAACATATAAGTGAGACAATTAAGCAAGCTATAGATGATTGGCAAATCTCTAAATCGCCAAAACCAAATAGCCGTAATCGCTACACTTACAAATCTTTGAAGAGACTTACGCTCTTCTCTGGTTAAATCAATTTTTCGACCAAAGATATCTTTTCTTTTTTTCATAATTCTTCCTTTCAGAAAAATTACGCTATACGTAGCCTAACGTTTAGAGAATTTCCAGAGAGGCCACGTGAGTAGCCTAATTTCTGAGTTCGATACCTTTAGTTAATTATTGACAAGCTTCACAATCAGGATTGTCAATTGAACATGCCATTGGCACTGGCGCCGCTTGAGCAAAACCTTCTTCCTCTGCAGGAGCTTCAGGTTTTTGCGCTTCAACCACCGGAGCTACTGCCGCAACAGGAGCCGCAACAGTTGCAGGTTTAACTGCATTCAATGCGCCAGTATTAATGGTTGATTTCTCAGCAGAAGTTGCACCCAATGCACGTAGGTAATAAGTGGTTTTCAGACCACGTAACCAGGCCATTTTGTAAGTGATGTCCAGTTTCTTACCGTTTGCACCAGCGATGTAAAGGTTAAGAGACTGCGCCTGGTCGATCCATTTTTGACGGCGTGATGCAGCATCTACGATCCAGCGAGTATCAACTTCAAACGCAGTCGCGAAGATGGCTTTAAGCTCTTCAGGAATACGGGAAATCTTCTGCACAGAACCTTCGAAGTGTTTCAGGTCATTGACCATCACCGCATCCCAAAGATCACGTTCTTTCAACGCACGTACCAGGTACGGGTTAATCACGGTGAATTCACCAGACAAGTTAGATTTCACATACAAGTTCTGGAATGTAGGCTCAATAGATTGCGACACGCCACAAATGTTTGAAATCGTAGCAGTCGGAGCAATTGCCATCACATTCGAGTTACGCATACCGTCTTTTTGAACTTTGGCACGTAAAGTGTCCCAGTCCAGACGTTGAGTGCGGTCGACTTCGAACATGCGTTCTGGACGAGTTTTCGCAACCAGATCAAGCGAGTCGATTGGCAGGATACCTTGATCCCACAATGAACCTTTGAATGTTTCGTATGTACCACGTTCAACAGCCAAATCGCTAGATGTTGAAATCGCGTAGTACGAAATCACTTCCATCGATTCATCAGCAAATTCAACCGCAGCATCAGAACCATAGGCCAGATTCATTTCGTATAACGCATCCTGGAAGCCCATGATACCCATACCAACCGGACGGTGTTTCAGGTTCGAGTTGCGCGCTTGCGGAACAGCGTAGTAGTTGATGTCGATCACGTTGTCGAGCATACGAACCGCAGTTTTAACGGTACGTGCCAGTTTTTCGCGATCAAGTACACCGCCTTGAACGTGTTGTACCAGGTTGATTGAACCCAGGTTACATACCGCGATTTCTTCTTTGCTGGTGTTCAAAGTGATTTCTGTACACAGGTTAGAAGAGTGAACCACGCCTACGTGTTGTTGTGGTGAACGCAGGTTACATACGTCTTTGAATGTGATCCACGGGTGACCTGTTTCAAACAGCATAGACAGCATTTTGCGCCACAAATCTTTTGCACGGATTTTCTTGTGCAACATGTTTGTTTCTTTGGCAATTGCTTCGTAATGCGCATAACGCTCAGCGAATTCTGCACCAGTCAAATCATGCAGATCAGGCGTTTCAGAAGGCGTGAACAGTGTCCATTCAGCATCTTCGAATACACGTTGCATGAACAGGTCAGGAACCCAGTTCGCAGTGTTCATGTCATGGGTACGACGACGGTCATCACCAGTGTTCTTACGCAGTTCAAGGAATTCTTCGATGTCCAGGTGCCAGGTTTCAAGGTATGCACATACTGCACCTTTACGCTTACCGCCTTGGTTCACTGCAACAGCCGTATCATTCGCTACTTTAAGGAATGGAACAACACCTTGAGATTTACCGTTAGTCCCTTTGATGTATGAGTTCAAAGCACGAACTGGTGTCCAGTCATTACCTAAACCGCCTGCCCATTTAGATAGCATTGCGTTATCACGCATCGCGCCATAAATGTCATACAGGTCATCATCAATCGTAGTCAAGTAGCAGCTAGACAATTGTGGACGTAACGTACCTGAGTTAAACAGGGTAGGCGTCGAAGCCATGTAGTCGAAGCTAGACAATAAGTTATAGAACTCAATCGCGCGCTCTTCACGGTTTTCTTCATTGAGCGACAAGCCCATAGAAACACGCATAAAGAACAATTGCGGAAGTTCGAAACGTACGCCATCTGAATGGATGAAGTAACGGTCAAATAATGTTTGCAGACCTAGGTAAGTAAATTGGTTAGAGCGTTCCGGTTGAATCGCCGCTGCCAGTTTCGCCAAGTCAAAGTTCAATAATTCTGGAGAAAGCAGCTCAAGCTCAATCCCTTTTTTCAGGTAAGTTTCCAGCGCATCGCCTTCAACTGTATCTACAGGTAGGCCCAGGAATTTCAAACCAGTCGCAACCAGGTCATCACGCAATAAACGTGCAGTCACATATGTATAGTTAGGCTCTTGCTCAATACGGGTACGGGTCGCCATCATCATCGTGGTCGAGATGTCCGACTCTTTTACGCCGTTGTACAAGTTTTTCACGGTCTCATCGACAATGGCTTGTACATCAATGCCTTCAAGGCCTTCTGCTGCTTTAGTAACATGCGCAGTTAAAGCACTTAAATCTAGTGGCTTGAGTTTGCCTTCAGCATCGGTAATTTGCAGGGTCGGGTGATGATGTGCACCTAACTGTTTACGTGCTTCAGAACGTTGTTCACGGTAAATGACATAAGAGCGTGCAACTTTCTGTTCGCCCGTACGCATTAGCGCAAGTTCAACTTGGTCTTGAATTTCTTCAATATGAATCGTTCCGCCAGAAGGTAAGCGACGTTTAAAGGTATTTAATACCATTTCCGTCAGTTGCTCGATACGATCATGGATCCGGCTCGAGTCAGCGCTTTGTTGGCCTTCAACCGCCAAAAACGCTTTACCAATTGCGACAGAAATTTTTTCTGCATCAAAAGCGGCAACATCACCGGTGCGTTTAATCACCTGAAGTTGACCAGGAGTTGAAGTGATTACGCTCATGTTAGCATAGCTCCATTGTCATCTATTTTTATGTTTATAGACCGTTTGAACTGGGCAAAATTCGTGCCACAGTGTTTGAGGAATAAACACAAGACCTAGTGGTTTTAAAATTAATTGAACACAAGATACGGGAAAATTTAGGGTAGATCAATATTGACATTTAGCTAAATATTTTTCTTAAGTTGTGCTTTAATCCTTGTAAAAATATCGCTATTTTTATTGATTTTTGTATAAGCCTTATCAGGCAAGGCATAGCATAACAAAGTCAAAAGAAAGTGCTTATAGATAACACTGTGGATAACTAAAAAGTGCTGAATCAAGCAGTCATATTTTGTCCATGTAATAGTTGTGTAAATCGCAAATCAGATCTAAGCCACTGTTTCAAGCATAATTGTCCAAAAAATGCACGATAAAATATTACAAAATGCTATCTTGATGTATCAGTTTGGTGAACGCTATCTTGTTTACAATGTAAACGTGTGTATATTGCAAGCATATTAAAAACGTATCTATTGGATTTCAAAAGGATACGCCTATAGCGTAGATCCACCAAATAAGGGGCAATACATGAGCCAAGAAGAAAAGTTACCCAAGATTTTAATTGTTGAAGATGACGAGCGTCTTGCCCGTTTAACGCAAGAATACCTCATTCGTAACGGACTTGAGGTGGGGGTAGAGCCGGATGGTAACCGTGCCATTCGTCGGATTATTGCCGAGCAGCCAGATATGGTGGTGCTGGATGTGATGTTGCCAGGTGCGGATGGCTTGACCATTTGCCGTGAAGTGCGTCCACATTATCATCAACCGATTTTGATGTTGACTGCGCGTACTGAAGATATGGATCAGGTTTTAGGTCTGGAAATGGGTGCAGATGACTATGTCGCTAAGCCTGTTCAACCGCGTGTATTGCTGGCACGTATTCGTGCATTATTGCGCCGTACTGATAAGGTACCTGAAGATGAAGTGGCACAGCGCATCGAATTTGATGATCTGGTCATCGACAACGGCGGTCGTTCAGTGACCTTAAATGGCGATCTGGTTGATTTTACCAGCGCAGAATATGATCTGTTATGGTTGCTTGCATCGAATGCTGGCCGTATTCTCTCTCGCGAAGATATTTTCGAGCGTTTACGTGGTATCGAATATGATGGTCAAGACCGTTCAATCGATGTACGTATTTCTCGTATCCGTCCAAAAATCGGTGACGATCCAGAAAATCCGAAGCGTATTAAAACAGTACGTAGTAAAGGTTATCTTTTTGTTAAAGAGACCAATGGTCTTTAAGCAAATGTGGTTTGTTGCTTGAACAAGCAGGATAAATTATAGGTGTTTAAACACAGTATATTTTTGCGTATATACGCAGGACTCGTCATCCTTGTCGTCTTGGTGGCGGTGTTCGGCTATCTGTTGGTACAGATTATCAACTATCAGCGTGCGCAAGAATATCGCGAATCCCTGACTGATGGTATGGCATATATCATCAGTGAAGGGGTTGCACGCCAGCCAAATCTCCAGCAAAAAATGGATTGGGTTTCTGATGCCTCCGATTTGCTGGAATTGCCCATTCACTATGTAGAAGCCAGCAAGGTCGACATTACCCGTGCTGAAGGACGCCGTATTGCCGAACGTAAGGCGGTGGTGCGTTGGGACGCCGAATCAGGTATTGCCTATATTGTGGTTGGGCTGCGCGATGACCCGGGTCATTACCTTTATATTAAGGCCGACAGCATTACTGAGCGCCAGATGAAGGCCTTACCAGTCTTTATCCTGGACTATCTGGTCTACTATCCAGGTCAGGAAAAAGAATATCTGGCTCGTATTCAGGATTATTTTTCTTATCCGGTTTCTATCGAAAATGTCCAGAATTTACCTTTAGATTCCGAGCAGATCGGGCGCTTGCGTCTTGATCACAGTATTATCCTGTATCGGGATAGTGCCTCAATCCGTGGCACCACCATTTCAATTATTTCGCCAATTCCAGGTTCGACCTCACAAGTCTTGGTGATGGGACCGGTGCCATTGTTTAACTGGATGCCATTCCAGTTAGCGACTGGTATTACCTTATTGAGCCTGTTTGTGCTGAGTCTGGGGGTGTATGGTTTGCTGGTGCCAATGCAGCGCAAGTTGCGTGAAGTCAGCTATGCCTTAAACAAAATGAAAACCGGTAATATGTCATTGCGTCTTCCTGTAGAAGGAAGTGACGAAATGGCAACGCTGGCCTCTAGCTTTAACAATATGTCTGATCATATTCAGCGCCTGATTGAAGCCCAACGTGAATTGATGCGTGCGGTGTCGCATGAACTTCGTACACCAGTGGCGCGGATTCGTTTTGGTGTGGAAATGATGGCAGATGAAGATGATTACGATTATCGTCTGCAACAGGTCGAACAGATTGATAAAGATATTGAGGCGCTGAATACCCTGATTGACGAGATCATGACCTATGCCAAGCTAGAACAGGGCATGCCTTCGATCGAGTTTGAAAAGGTCAATCTGTTTGAAGTGCTGAATCAGGTAGCTCTGGAAACTGAAGCATTAAAAACCCAGAAAATCATTGAGCTACATTCAATGCCTGATGTGGTGGTTGAGGCAGAACGCCGTTATCTGCATCGCGTAATTCAGAATCTGGTCGGCAATGCGGTGCGTTATTGCGACAATAAGGTGCTGATCAGTGGTGGTCTGGATCAGGATGGTCAGGCCTATGTCTCTGTTGAAGATGATGGCCCGGGAATTCCGGAAGTGGATCGTGCCCGGGTCTTTGAAGCCTTTGCCCGGCTGGATGACAGCCGCACCCGTGCTTCGGGTGGTTATGGTTTGGGTTTATCCATTGTCAGCCGGATTGCGTACTGGTTTGGTGGTACGATTCAGGTGGATCAAAGTCCGACGCTGGGTGGCGCGCGTTTTACCATGACCTGGCCGGCACAGCGTTATGTCAAGAAGAGTAAGCGCAAGATGCTAGAAAAAAAGCCTGAGGAAGCGAGTGATCATTTAGCTTGATATTGTATAAATGATTTTAGTCATAAAAAACGATGCATCGGCATCGTTTTTTATTAGGAGCGATTTTTATTCCTGAATGGTCGCATCAGGTTCAATGAGTGATTTACCCTCTTTTAAGCTTTGTAGCGCTTCAGAGTTAAAGTCGATCACCAGTTTGGTATTTTTCGCATCGACGTTATAACGCTGAATCAGTTTTTGGTCGCCTGATAACGTTTCGACTTTATATTCGTCAGCGATATTCATAATGCCATCCAGATTGATGCTGGAAGAAGCATGGTCCTCTTGAAAAAGTGCATGGATGTCACGTAAGTCAAAAGCCGCCTGGCTTATGTTGGGGTTTTTCTGGATGTAATTTTCTATATGTCGAACCAGTAATTGAGCAAATAAAAAATAATTAGGTCGATGGGAGAAGCGTAGAGACATGCAAGGACTCCTTATTGTTACTTTATTAATGTCATGATGTGGTTTAGAAATAGAAATAACATATTCTGAATCAGCCTGTTGAGCATGTTGCAAAAAGACACAATTGCCAATCCAAGATTACCAAGTAGCTGCAGGGGGTAAAGCAACAGTTAAATATAAAAAATCACATTAAATATCAAGTTAAATCAAATAGTTTGAAAGAAAAAATAGTTGTTAAAATAAGTTTTTATCCGATTTAACTTGGATTCAATAGTGAAAAGGACTATATCTAAATGGGTGGGCGAGAAAAGCAACTTATCGATCAGTCTGTTTTCTGGTAGCGCTATTTATAGAAAAATTAATAGATAATTAAAATTTAATTTAGGAAAACGATTAAAACGAATTCTGAATGATTAAAGTCAAATTAAATGCTGAAATGTCTAAAAAATCATCCCAAAGACTAAGGCTTATAAACTAGCAAGTGAAATCCAAAATCAGGTACAATTGGCGGGATTAATTTTGTGTTTGGTGTATTTGAAGGCCAATACATACATTCTTTGTTAACAAATAGGCCTGCCAGGAGTTATCCCCGCATGAGTGCTATTACTCCATACGAATGGGCAATTATTGCCTTCGTGATCGGCGTTACATTTTTATGCGTCTTTATGCTGACTGTCCCATTACTCCTCGGGGGTAAATCATGGGGCCGTGCCAAGCAGGAGCAGTTTGAGTCAGGTGTAGTTAGCGCAGGTGGAGCTCGTATCCGCTTGTCTGCAAAGTTCTATTTAGTTGCAATTTTCTTCGTAGTGTTTGATTTAGAAGCACTTTATCTATATGCATGGGCGGTTTCTGTTCGTGAAGTAGGTTGGATTGGTTTTGCAACTGCAGCTATCTTTATCATAGTTTTACTTGTTGGTTTGATTTACGAATTATCGACAGGCGCACTCAATTGGGCACCTTCAGACAGACGTAAGGCAGCAGGAATTAAAGCTAAGATTGGTTCGCCAAATATGGATCTTGCAGAAATTACGCGCTTCAACTCGGTTGAAGAATTGGTGATGGATCCAACGGGTCAAATCCCGGCTCAATCATCTGGTTTTGTGAAAAAGTCACAAACTCAATTATCTGATAAGGAGTAAGACGGGATGAAATATACATTAACCCGTGCGAATCCGAATGCTGACCAATATCCACTTCAGGAACGTATTGTTGTAGAAGATCCGTTGCTAGAAGAGGAAGTGAATAAAAATGTATTCATGACTCGCTTAGAGGATGTGGTACATACAGCAGTCAACTGGGGTCGTAAAAACTCAGTTTGGCCATTTAACTTTGGTACATCTTGCTGCTACGTGGAATATGCAACGACCTTGACCGGCGTGCATGACTTGTCACGTTTTGGTGCCGAGGTTATCCGCGCTTCACCGCGTCAGGCGGACTTAATGATTGTGGCGGGTACATGCTTTGTGAAAATGGCGCCGGTAATTCAGCGTCTGTATGAACAGATGCTTGAACCGAAATGGGTCATTTCAATGGGTGCATGTGCCAACTCAGGTGGTATGTACGATATTTATTCAGTCGTACAAGGTGTGGATAAAATCATCCCGGTCGATGTGTATATTCCAGGTTGCCCACCACGTCCTGAAGCTTTGATTCAGGCATTGATGCTGTTGCAAGACCAGATTCAACTAGAGCGTCGTCCGCTTTCTGCGGTGATCGGTGATGATCTTAAGCCAGTGTATAAGCCAAAGATGATGCCGGAACGTGACCGTAAGAAAGACCAGCGTGTTGCTGTGAAGAACTTACGCTCTATGGATGAAATTAAATAATTTAAACGACAGGTTGTTTTGTTGTGCACCCGCTATGGGTGTAATTGTCGTTTAGGTTGACTGAATTTGTATTAAATAGGAAGCCAAGCCAATGGCTGAAACTGACATTGCTATGCCAGAATCAACGCCTGTTGATTCACGCCCAGCATTTGCCATTATTGAAGAACTCAAAACCAAATTTGGTGAGAACTTCTTTGTGCAAACGACTTTCGAGGATTTCCCGACAGTCTGGGTTGAGCGCGCACGTGTACAAGAAGTTTTAATGTTCTTGCGTACAGTGTCACGTCCTTACGTGATGTTGTTCGACTTGTCAGCGGTAGATGAGCGTCTGCGTACGCACCGCGACGGTTTACCTGCGTCTGACTTCACAGTGTTCTATCACTTGTTGTCGCTCGAGCGTAATACTGACATTCGTATTAAAGTTGCCTTAGCAGAAAGCGATTTGAATCTTCCAACGGCAACCAATATTTGGCCAAATGCCAACTGGTACGAACGCGAAGCTTACGATATGTTCGGGATCAATTTCGAAGGGCATCCAATGCTCCGTCGTATCTTGTTGCCAACCTATTGGGAAGGTCATCCGCTACGTAAAGAATATTCTGCACGTGCGACTGAATATACGCCGTATTTGCAAGATAAAGCCAAACAGGACTACGAGCAGGAACATCTTCGTTTCGTCCCTGAAGATTGGGGTATGAAGCGCGGCAATGCCGATGAAGACTTCATGTTCCTGAACTTGGGTCCGAACCATCCATCTGCGCACGGTGCTTTCCGTGTGATCTTGCAGCTGGACGGTGAAGAAGTGAAAGACTGTGTGCCTGATATCGGTTATCACCACCGCGGTGTGGAAAAGATGGCTGAACGTCAAACCTGGCATTCATTCATTCCGTATACAGACCGTGTCGACTACCTCGGTGGTTGTGCGCAAAACATGCCTTACGTGCTTGGCGTAGAGCAAATGGCGGGTATTACTGTACCTGACCGTGCGCAATGTATCCGCGTGATGATGTCTGAACTGTTCCGTATCAATAACCACTTGCTGTTCATTGGTACTGCGATTCAGGATGCCGGCGGTATGACGCCAGTCTTCTATATGTTCGCTGACCGTCAGAAAATCTATGACGCGATTGAAGCGATCACTGGTTACCGTATGCATCCGGCATGGTTCCGTATCGGTGGTACCGCACATGACCTTCCAAATAACTGGCAGCACCTGATCCGTGAAATCCTGGATTGGATGCCGAAACGTTTGAAGGAATACCATACTGCAGCGCTAAAAAACTCGGTGTTTGTGGGTCGTACCCGTAATGTTGCGCAATACGATGCAAAATCTGCATTGGCTTGGGGTGTAACAGGTACAGGTCTGCGTGCTACAGGTATTGACTTTGACGTACGTAAATACCGCCCATATAGCGGTTATGAAAATTACGACTTCGAAGTGCCAGTGGAGTACGAAGGCGATGCCTATGCACGTGTCATCGTTCACTACCGTGAAATTGAAGAATCACTGAAAATTATCAAACAATGTTTAGATAATATGCCGTCTGGTGCGTATAAAGCAGACCATCCACTGGCTGTTCCACCACCAAAAGACAAGACATTACAAGATATTGAAACCTTGATTACGCACTTCCTGAGTGTATCTTGGGGTCCTGTAATGCCGGCGGGTGAAGCATCTGTGATGGCGGAAGTGGTGAAAGGCGCGTCGAACTACTACTTGACTTCAGACAAGTCAACCATGAGTTACCGTACCCGTATTCGTACACCAACCTTCACGCATTTACAGCAAATGCCTTCTGTGATTAACGGCAGCTTAATGTCTGACTTAATCATTTATTTAGCGACCATTGACGTCGTAATGGCTGACGTGGATCGCTAAGGGGTAAACGCATTATGATGATTTTGACTGATAAAAAGCCACGTGTGAATGTTGAAGGGATTTTGACTGCGGACGAAATTCACGATATCAAACATCACATGGGGCACTACCCATACCCACGTGCAGCGTGTCTAGATGCGCTGAAGTGTGTACAACGCCGTAATGGCTGGGTAGATGATGCGCAAATGAATGCCATCGCACAAATGCTGAGCATGAGCGTTGCGGACCTTGAAGGTGTGGCAACGTTCTATAACCGTATTTACCGTCAGCCGGTCGGTCGTCACGTAATTTTGTTATGTGATTCGATTGCGTGTTTCTTGATGGGTGCGGAAACTTTGGCAGAAGCATTCCAGCGCGAATTAGGAATCCAATTTGGTCAAACGACTGCAGATGGTCGTTTCACTTTGCTGCCAATTTGCTGTCTGGGCAACTGTGACAAAGGTCCAACCTTAATGATTGATGAAGACACGCACGGTCTGGTTGAAGTGACTTCGGTGAAACAGCTGTTGGAGAAGTATGTATGAATACTGAACCAAAACCAATTTATGGCGACGGTAACCCGGAAACGCATCCATTAACATGGCGTTTAAGCAAGCAGGCCAACGTACGTAATGCAGATGATTACGAAGCGCTGGAAGGTTATGCAGGCTTTAAAAAAGCACTGACCATGTCGCCTAAAGATGTATTGGAAGTGGTTAAGGCAGCGACTGTAAAAGGTCGTGGTGGTGCAGGCTTCCCGGCAGGCATTAAATGGTCACTTATGGCGCCAAATGACAACTCGGGTCCACGTTACCTGATTTGTAATGCCGATGAGATGGAACCAGGTACCTTTAAAGACCGTTTGCTGATGGAAGATCTTCCTCATCAATTGATCGAAGGGATGCTGATTGCGGGTTATACGCTTGAAGCAACACACGGTTATATCTTTATCCGCGGCGAGTACATCGAAGCTGCTCAGTACTTAAATGAAGCACTTGAGCAAGTTCGTGCCAAAGGTTACTTAGGGGATAATATCCTTGGTACAGGCTGGAACTTCGAGTTACACGTGCATACCGGTGCGGGTCGTTATATCTGCGGTGAAGAAACTGCATTGATTAACTCGCTAGAAGGTCGCCGTGCCAACCCGCGTACTAAGCCACCATTCCCGCAAGTTGCAGGTGCTTGGGGTCGTCCTACGATTGTCAACAACGTAGAGACCTACAACAACTTACCAGCCATCATGCTGCGTGGTCCTGAATGGTATATCAACTTGTCTGCGGGTAAGTCGAAAGATCCAGGTACCAAAATTTATGGTGCTTCAGGTAAGGTGAAATTCCCGGGTCTATGGGAGCTTCCATTTGGTACGACAGCACGTGAAGTGATTGAAGAACATGCTGGTGGTATGCGCGACGGTTTGAAACTGAAAGCATGGTTACCGGGCGGTGCATCAACTGACTTCCTGGCTGCCGAGCATATTGATCTTCCTATGGATGCGGAAAGCATCATGAAGGCAGGTTCGCGTTTAGGAACTTGCTTATTGATGGTGGTAGATGAAACCCAATGTATGGTTTCAGCGACACGTAACCTAGAAGAATTCTTTGCACGCGAATCATGTGGTTTCTGTACGCCTTGCCGTGATGGCTTACCTTGGGCTGTGAAAGCGCTGAAAGCACTGGAAGATGGCACAGGTAAGAAAGAAGATATCGATCACTTACAAGAACTGACTCGTAAGCTTTGGATTGGTAAAACTTTCTGTGCCCACGCACCGGGTGCAATGGAGCCGCTTATGGGCGCACTCAAATATTTCCGTGGCGAATTTGAAGCGAAGGTTGTGAATGCCGCCGCTCAAACCAGCAACGTAGAACAAGCTTAAGGAATTCGACTATGGCTACAATTCATGTCGATGGCAAATCGTATGAAGTCAACGGCTCGGAAAACTTGCTACAAGCATGTTTGAGTCTTGGCATTGATATCCCATACTTTTGTTGGCATCCATCCTTAGGTTCTGTCGGCTCTTGCCGTCAATGTGCCGTGACCCAGTACGCGAATCCAGAAGATACGCGTGGCCGTTTGGTCATGTCATGTATGACGCCTGCATCTGACAATACCTACATCTCGATTGAAGACAAAGAAGCCAAAGATTTCCGTGCTTCGATTGTTGAATTCTTGATGACCAACCACCCGCACGACTGTCCAGTCTGTGAAGAAGGTGGTCACTGTCATTTACAAGATATGACTGTAATGACGCAGCATGACCGTCGTCGCTACCGTTTCACCAAACGTACCCATTACAACCAGGAGCTTGGCTCATTCATTTCCCACGAAATGAACCGTTGTATCGCGTGTTACCGTTGTGTGCGTTATTACAAAGACTACGCAGGTGGTACGGACTTCGGCGTGTATGCCAACGCATCACGTGTATACTTCGGTCGTCCGGAATCAGGCACTTTAGAGTCTGAATTCTCGGGTAACCTGACTGAAGTCTGTCCAACAGGTGTATTCACCGACAAAACTCATTCGGCTCGCTACAACCGTAAATGGGACATGCAGTATGCGCCAAGCGTATGCCAAGGCTGTTCTTCAGGTTGTAATATCTCTCCGGGTGAACGTTATGGCGAACTTCGCCGCGTAGAAAACCGTTATAACGGTGAAGTCAACCAGTACTTCTTATGCGACAAAGGCCGTTTCGGTACAGGTTATGTGAACCGTGAAGACCGTCCGCGTCAACCACAATTCCGTCAAGGTGCAACTGTTGAAACTGTTTCAGTGGATGCAGCACTAGACACGGTCATTGCAAATATCCAGGGCAAAAAAGTATTGGGTATTGGTTCACCGCGTGCATCACTTGAGTCGAACTTCGCACTTCGTGAGTTGGTGGGTCAAGAGAACTTCTCAACAGGTCTATCTCAAAAAGAGCAAAACCTGGTTGAACTTGCTGCTTCTATCATGCAAACCGAGGGTGTTTACAACCCGAACATGCGTGAAATTGAAAGCTACGATGCTGTGTTAATTTTGGGTGAAGACCTCACACAAACTGCGCCACGTATGGCTTTATCTGTTCGCCAGGCTGCGAAAAATAAAGGCAAAGAGATGGCGGCAGAGCGCCGTACGCAAGAGTGGTTGGCTGAACCGGTACAACGTATTGCACAAGATGCGAAATCTCCGATTTACATCCTGGCTGCGACACAAACCCGTTTGTCTGATGTTGCTGAAGGTGAAGTGGTTGCTTCTCCAAACGACATCGCACGTTTAGGTTTTGCGGTTGCTGCAGCACTTGCTGGTGAAACGATTCTTGGTTTAGATGACGATGCCAAAGCATTTGCACAAACCATTGCGGACACTTTAAAAGCTGCGAAGAAACCACTGATCATCTCAGGTACAAGCTTGCAAGATCCTGCCATTATGGAAGCTGCTGCACAAGTTGCACAGAATCTGGGTAATGCAGGTCTGACTTTGACGGTTCCTGAAGTGAACTCGATGGGTATGGCAATCTTTGGTGGTCAAAGCCTAGAGCAAGCATTTGCACAAGATTACGATACTGTGATTGTGGTTGAAAACGACCTTTACCGTCGTCTTCCTGCTGCACAGGTCGATGCTGCACTTGCAGGTAAAGATGTGATCGTACTGGATCACTCTGAAACTGCAACAGTGAAAAAAGCCGACATCGTACTTTCTGCTGCATCGTTTGCTGAAGGTGATGGTACTGTCGTTTCTCAAGAAGGCCGTGCACAACGTTTCTACCAAGTGTATGACCCAAGCTACTACAATCCTGAATTGGCGATCAAGGAATCTTGGCGCTGGTTACACGCTCTGGAAACAGGCGTAAAAGGCAAAGCGATTTCTTGGACTTTACTGGATGATGTGATCGAGTCAGTGGCGAAAAACGTTCCTGCGCTTGAAGGCATTCTGGATGTTGCACCTGATGCGGGCTTCCGTGTTCATGGCTTGAAAGTGGCACGTGAACCACGTCGTTACTCAGGTCGTACTTCAATGCGTTCGCCATTGTCTGTACATGAGCCGAAACAGCCTACAGATAAAGACTCTGCATTAACATTCTCGATGGAAGGTTATGTCGGAGACCAGACTCCATCTCCACTGGTTCCATTTGCATGGTCTGCAGGCTGGAACTCGCCACAAGCTTGGAACAAGTTCCAGGAAACTGTGGGTGGTTCACTGAAAGGTGGTGATTCAGGCGTTCGTTTATTCGACCGTTTGGCAAAACGTCCGGCACGTACATTCGTTGCACCGGCACCTGTTCTGGTCAATGTTGAAAGCTTCCGTCTAGTACCGATGCACCATATCTTTGGTTCAGGTGAATTCACGGTAAAAACACCAGCGATGGAAACACGTATTCCTGAGGCGGTATTTGCAGTGGGTGAGCAGGATGCAGCGCGCCTGAATGTTCAAGATGGTCAGACAATCACGGTGAAAGCAGGTGAGACGTCAATCGTTCTTCCAGTTCAAGTGATTGAATATTTACCGACAGGTTATATTGGCTACCCAATCGGTCTGGCACCGACGGTATCTCTTGCAGAGCCTGTTTCAGTCGCGGTAGGAGTGTAATTCATGGAACAAGAATTAATCCGTCAAACGCCGTTGTGGGCTGAAAACTGGCCAATTGCCTATTCAGTCATTCAAGCGATTGTGATCTTGCTGGTTGTAGTACTGATCGCTGCGTTGATGTCTTTTATTGAACGTCGTTTACTCGGCTTGTGGCAAGACCGTTATGGTCCGAACCGTGTTGGTCCGGGCGGTATGTTCCAGATTGTTGCCGACATGCTGAAAATCATGTTCAAGGAAGACTGGACACCAAAATTTGCTGACAAATTGACGTTCCGTATGGCGCCAGCAGTTGCGATGGCGACTGCGGTGCTGTCGTTCATGGTTATTCCTGTATCACCTTATTTAGGTGTAGCAGACATGAACATCGGCCTGTTGTTCTTTATGGCAATGGCGGGTATTGCAGTTTATGCAGTCCTGTTCGGTGGCTGGTCATCAAACAACAAATATGCCTTACTGGGCGGTTTACGTTCTGCGGCTCAAACCATTTCGTATGAAGTGTTCCTGGGGATCTCGTTGATGGGTGTGGTGGCAATTGCCGGTTCATTCAACATGCGTGAAATCGTTGAAGCGCAAAAAGATGTCTGGTTTGTGATTCCTCAGTTCCTTGGCTTCCTGATCTTTGTGGTTGCGGGTGTTGCGGTCACGCACCGTCACCCATTTGACCAACCAGAAGCAGAACAGGAATTGGCAGAAGGTTACCATGTTGAATACGGCGGTATGAAGTGGGGGATGTTCTTCGTTGCGGAATACGTCAACGTGGTACTGATCTCTGCATTGATCGTGACTTTATTCTTCGGTGGCTGGCTTGCGCCATTCAACCTTGATATTCCGTTCCTTCCAGCAGCATTCTGGTTCATTATCAAAACAGCATTCTTTGTAATGATGTTTGTACTGGCGCGTGGTTCATTAATGCGTCCACGTTATGACCAGGTGATGAACTTTGGTTGGAAAATTTGCTTGCCATTGGCGTTGGTTAACCTTTTGGTAACTGGTGCTGTGATTCTGATGAATCAGGCCTAAGACAGCAGGGAGAACAAAATGTTTAAATTTCTAGCTGGATTCGGGTCAATCGTTCGTTCGTTGTGGATGGTGTTCAGCCACGCAACACGTAAACGTGACACCATTTTATATCCGGAAGTGCCGGCCGAAGAAATCGTGCCACCACGCTTCCGTGGTCGTATCGTATTGACGCGCGACCCTGATGGCGAA
Source organism: Acinetobacter lwoffii (assembly GCF_024129115.1). Classification (GTDB taxonomy): domain Bacteria; phylum Pseudomonadota; class Gammaproteobacteria; order Pseudomonadales; family Moraxellaceae; genus Acinetobacter; species Acinetobacter lwoffii_T. The sequence goes on along the minus strand of NZ_JAMXXO010000007.1, from coordinate 25,359 downwards.
GAACGCTGTGTGGCATGTAACCTGTGTGCGGTTGCCTGTCCGGTAGGCTGTATTTCACTACAAAAAGCAGAACGTGAAGATGGTCGCTGGTATCCGGAATTTTTCCGTATCAACTTCTCGCGTTGTATTTTCTGCGGTATGTGTGAAGAAGCGTGTCCAACCACTGCGATTCAGATGACCCCGGACTTCGAGCTTGGCGAATATGTTCGTCAGGACTTGGTCTATGAAAAAGAACACCTGCTGATTTCTGGTCCTGGTAAATATCCTGACTATAACTTCTATCGTGTAACCGGTATGGCAGTTGCAGGCAAGGACAAAGGTCAAGCACAGCGTGAAAGTGCACCTGTTGATGTACGGAGTCTATTACCATGATGTGGCCATTTTATTTAATGGCCCTCGTGGCCATTGTCTCTACGGTTCGCGTTGTTACTAACGCGAATCCGGTACATGCTTTATTAAGCCTGATCGTGTCATTGCTTGCAGTCGCAGGCATGTTCCTGATCGTCGGTGCGCCATTCGCTGGTGCGCTGGAAGTGATCGTTTATGCGGGCGCGATCATGGTGTTGTTCGTGTTCGTGGTAATGATGCTGAACCTGGGTGAGCAGACCGTTGAACAAGAACGTAAATGGTTGACTTCATCGGCTTGGGCTTATCCGGCGTTGATGAGCTTCCTGATCGGCTTGGTACTGGTATGGGTATTAAACTCTGATTACACACAAGCTTCACTGGTAATGGGTACAGAAATGGTGGGCCCGAAAGCAGTGGGTCAAGCACTCTTTACGCAATACTTGTTGTTGGTTGAAGTTGCCGCGATGTTATTGCTTGCTGCCCTGGTAGCTGCATTCCATTTAGGTAAACGTGAACCAGATGCAGAAGAGGAAAAAGAATAATGGGCAACATCCCTTTAGAGCATGGTTTGATCGTTGCATCTATTCTCTTTGCACTGGGTTTTTACGGTGTAATGGTGCGACGCAACCTACTATTTATTTTAATGAGCCTTGAAATCATGATGAACGCTGCTGCTTTGGCGTTCGTCCTGGCGGGCAGTGCATGGGCACAGCCAGATGGTCAGATCATGTTTATCCTGATCCTGACGCTTGCTGCGGCAGAGGCTTGTATTGGTCTTGCGATCGTCCTTCAGTTCTATCATCGCTTCCATCACCTGGATGTGGATGCTGCTAGTGAGATGCGCGGATGAGTTATTTATATCTAACAATTTTATTTCCGCTCATTGGTTTTGTCCTGTTAGCGGCGGGGCGTAACAAGCTTCCGGAATCTGTTGCAGCAATGATTGGTGTCGGTGCAGTCGGTTTATCTGCACTGTTCGCACTGATTGCGGGTATGGACTTTGTGAATAATGGTTCAACTGCAGTTGTGCAACATCTCTGGACCTGGTTCAGTGTTGGCGGTTTTGCTCCGGGCATCAGCTTGCAGCTGGATGGCTTGTCTTTATTGATGCTGGGCATGGTGACAGGCGTGGGTTTCTTAATTCACATCTTTGCATCATGGTACATGCGCGGTGAAGAAGACTTCGCACGTTTCTTCTCTTACTTCAACCTGTTCGTTGCAAGCATGTTATTGCTGGTATTGGGTGACAACCTGGCGTTGTTATTCCTAGGTTGGGAAGGCGTAGGTCTGTGTTCTTACCTGCTGATCGGTTATTACTACCAGAACCCTGCAAACGGTCTGGCGGCAATCAAGGCATTTACTGTGACCCGTATTGGTGACGTATTCCTGCTGATTGCCATGTTCCTGATCTTCCAGCAATTCGGTACCTTGAACATTCAGTACATCGTCGAAAATGCGGCGACTGTAATGACGCAAAGTTCTTCATTGACCATCTGGACAGCATTGTTATTGTTCTTGGGTGCGGCGGGTAAATCTGCACAGATCCCGTTACAAACATGGTTAGCCGATGCGATGGCAGGTCCAACACCTGTTTCTGCATTGATCCATGCTGCAACGATGGTAACAGCGGGTGTTTACCTGTGCTGCCGTCTATTCGCAGTCTTTGAACTTGCACCAGAAGTGATGGTATTTATTTCGATCACAGGTGCGGTGACCTTGCTTGTGGCTGGTTTTGCTGCACTGGTTCAAACCGACATCAAACGTATTTTGGCTTACTCAACTATGAGTCAGCTCGGTTATATGTTTATGGCGGTGGGTGCTGAAGCATACCAAGCAGGTCTGTTCCATATGCTGACTCACGCATTCTTCAAGGCATTATTGTTCTTGTCATCTGGTGCGGTGATTCTGGCTTACCATCACGAACAAAACATCTTCAAGATGGGCGGTCTGTTCTATAAGAACAAATTCCTGTTTGCATGTTTCGCGATTGGTGGCGGTGCATTGGCAGCGATTCCATTCCTAACGATTGGTTTCTTCTCCAAAGATGCGATTCTTGCTGCAGTCTGGACGCAAAGTCATATTGCTGGTTTACCAGTGTATAACACGCTGTACTGGGTGGGTGTTGCAGGTGCATTCTTAACGTCTATTTATACATTCCGTTTAATCTGGGTTGTATTCTTCGGCAAAGAAAACACGCCTTATCATGAAATCAAAGGTGCAACTTACTGGGCGCCACTGGCGATTCTTGCTGTACTTTCAACAGGTCTGGCGATCGTACTAAAAGCACCGGTAATGAGTATTCTGGATGCTGCACAAATTCCAGCCTTCATTATTCCTGAAGCGCTTGAAGCAGGTGCACATGGTGCTGAATACATCGCAATTGCTGTTGCTTTGACAGGTCTTGCAGTGGGTGTCGTACTGTTCGCTTTTGCTTACAATGCAGTCAAACGTTTTGCAGCCACTTCTGTAGGTGCTGGCCTGGTCAACATCTGCCGTAATGCATTAGGTTTCGATACGCTGTATGACCTCATTTTCGTGAAGCCATATTTAATGTTCGCGAAGATCTTTGGTCGTGATCCAATTGATGGCCTATGGCTGGTACTTCCTGCACTTGTTAAAGGTGGTCACAGCTTTACAAGTTCACGTCAAACCGGTTCACTGCGTGAATATGCATCTAGTATGGGGCTCGGTGTCGTTGTCCTACTGATGATCTTGATCGTGATTCAGGTCGTGGGGAAATAAAATGGAAGCTCCAAACAATATTATTTTGCCGGCTCTGATCCTCATTCCGTTCATTGCAGGTTTCATATGCTGGTTGGTCGATAAACTCGACCAACACTTGCCGCGTTATATCGCGTTGATCGGTATGCTGGTGACGTTGGTCTTGACCATCGTCCTTTGGCAGACTGGTACTTATAACTATGAATTAGGCGGTGCTACACCTTCGTGGGCTGCCGAATTCAAATTGCCTTGGATTCAAACCCTGGGCATTAACATTCACTTGGCAGTGGATGGTTTATCACTTCTTATGGTTGGCTTGACTGCACTCCTGGGTGTGCTGGCAGTCGGCTGTTCATGGGGTGAGATTCAAAAGAACGTTGGTTTCTTCCACTTGAACCTTTTATGGTCGTTGGGTGGTGTCATCGGTGTCTTCCTTGCGATTGACCTGTTCCTGTTCTTCTTCTTCTGGGAGATGATGCTGGTGCCAATCTACTTCCTGATTGCCCTTTGGGGTCATAAAGGAGCAGAAGGCAAGTCACGTGTTTATGCAGCTAACAAGTTCTTCATTTACACGCAGGTTGCCGGTTTGGTGATGCTGATTGGTATCCTTGGCCTGGTGACTGTGGGCTATACCATGACGGGTGAAATCCGTTTCGACTACAACTATTTATTAGGTGTGGCGAATACGCTTGATGCTCAGGCTCCAGCGGTGGCTTATGCATTCATGATCTGTTTATTCATCGGTTTTGCGGTAAAACTTCCAGTTTTCCCATTACACGGCTGGTTACCAGATGCGCATGCGCAAGCACCAACAGCGGGTTCTGTCGATCTTGCAGGTATCTTGATTAAGACTGCGGCTTACGGTTTATTACGTTTCGTGATTCCGTTTTTCCCGGCAGCATCTGCACAGTTTGCAGACTTCGCAATCATTCTTGGTTTAATCGGTATTTTCTACGGTGCTTGGTGTGCTTTCCAGCAAACCGACATGAAACGCCTGTTAGCCTATACCTCTATTTCACACATGGGCTTCGTTTTACTTGCGATCTACGCAGGTAACATCCTGACTTTCCAAGGTCTGATGATCATGATGTTGGCACATGGTATTTCATCTGCTGCACTGTTTATTATGTGCGGTCAGGTATATGAGCGTGTGCATACGCGTGATATGCGTTTGATGGGTGGTATGCGTGGTCAGTTCCCGTATCTTGCATTCTTCCTGATGTTCTTCGTCGCGGCGTTGGTGGGTATTCCAGGTCTAGGTAACTTCATTGGTGAGTTCCTGATCCTGATGGGTGCTTATGCGAAATTCCCGGCGTTTACCATTCTTGCGGCAATCAGTTTGGTATTTGCGGGTCTGTATGGTTTGATCCTGATTCACAAAGCCTTGTTTGGTGTACCAAATGAAGCGCAACAGCAGCACTATACAAATCCGTTAAAAGATCTAAATGCACGTGAAATCGCATTATTGTTGATCTGTGCGTTTGGTCTACTTTGGCTTGGTCTATATCCACAAAGCTTCCTTGACGTTTCTAACTCAAGCATGGCGTGGTTAGCGAATAGCTACATTCCAGTTCAAGAAGTGGTTGAAGTTGCTGATAAAGTAACGACTCAACTTGAAAATGTGGAGATCCAATAAGCCATGAACTTCACAATGTCTTTTTCTGAGCTTATGCCTCTAGCACCTGTGATGATCGTGTCGTTAACTGCGATCGTCGTGATGTTGCTGACCGCAATCAAGCGTAACCATAACTTGGTGGCTACCACCACGGTGATTGGTTTAAACCTTGCTGCGTTCTATATCATTTTCGTTTTGTTGGCGGGCGTGTTTGCACCTGCCAACGTGATGAATCTGTTCATCGTAGATCCATTTACGATGCTGTACCAGTTTGTGATTTTGATTGCTGCACTTGCATGTGCGACCTTGTCTCACGCGTATATCGAAACCTATAAAGATAACCGTGAAGAGCTGTATATCCTGATGCTGACATCCGTTGCGGGTGCCATGCTGATGGTGGCAAGCTCACACTATGCATCATTCTTTATCAGCCTTGAGTTGATGTCGATTCCTGTATATGGCTTGTTGGCATATACACATCAACGTTCTCAATCGCTTGAAGCGGGTGTGAAATATCTGGTGCTTTCAGCAACTGCATCTGCAATGCTGCTTATGGGTATGGCATATATTTATGCATATACAGGTACTTTAAGTTTCGTTGCTGAACCGGGCAAACTGTTTACTGTATTCAGTCAACCGGCTGTGGTAATTGGTCTGGCTTTAATTGTATTTGCTGTGGCATTTAAATTATCGCTGGCACCATTCCACAAATGGACACCAGACGTATACGCTGGTGCACCAGCGCCAATCGCGACTTTCCTTGCGACTGTTGCGAAAGTGGCGATGATTGGTCTGTTTGTTCGTTATGTATTGTCTTCAGGTTTAATCCTGGCAGACAGCTTCGTCACCATCATTTCGATTATTGCGGTTCTGTCTATCCTTGCAGGTAACTTGCTGGCGGTTCGCCAGGTGAACTTGAAACGTATCTTGGCATATTCTTCAATTGCACACTTTGGTTATTTGCTGGTTGCCATCGTAAGCTCACGTAATACCGACTTCTTGCAAGTTCAAGGTTTCGCGACTTTTGAAAGTGTAAACGTCTACGTGATTACTTATGTATTAACCACGATCGGTGCGTTCGGTGTCGTTACGCTGATGTCTAGTCCGTATAACAATACGGATGAAGCGGGTAGTCTGGCTGAATACCGTGGTCTGTTCTGGCGCCGTCCAGTATTGACTGCTGTATTGACGGTGATGATGCTGTCTCTTGCAGGTATTCCTTTAACTGCCGGCTTTATCGGTAAGTTCCTGGTGATTAAAACTGCAGTTGCAGGCGAAGCCTGGTTCCTGACTGCTATGGTGATTCTAGGTTCTGGTATCGGTCTGTACTACTACCTGCGTGTGATGGTTGTACTTTACATGACACCACCTGAAACACCACGTCTAGATGCGGTGAATCATTGGGGTCAAAAAGTGGGCGGTATCATGGTACTTCTTGCTGCGCTTGCGGTACTTGTGATCGGTGTCTACCCAGATCCGGTGATTGCAGTATCTAAATATGCATTCTTTGCCATGTCACCTGAATTGCAACAGTTCATTTTCACTTTGGTTCAAAGTGGTTTTAACTAATATCTGCAAAGATTGACGTTATTACAAAAAAGCCTCCATGATTGGGGGCTTTTTTATTTATACAAATCAATAAAAGCCTTTATAATAGCGGAAATTTATCTTTAACCTTTTAGGTGTTCTCCCGTGGCAATCCATGAAATCCGTCATCCACTCATTCGACATAAGCTTGGTTTACTCCGTCGTGCAGATATCAGTACCAAGAATTTTCGTGAGTTAGCTCAAGAAGTGACCATGCTTCTAACTTATGAAGCAACCAAAGACCTGCCAATGGTTGAACATGATATTGATGGCTGGAATGGTGCTGTTACAGTTGACCGTATTGCGGGTAAAAAAATCACTGTTGTACCAATTCTACGTGCCGGTATTGGCATGCTTGACGGTTTCCTGAACCTGATTCCAAGTGCAAAAGTATCGGTACTTGGTTTAGAGCGTGATGAAGAAACTCTGGAAGCACGTACCTATTATAAAAAACTGGTTCCAGACGTACAAAACCGTATCGCGATGATCATTGATCCAATGTTGGCGACAGGTTCTTCTTTAGTGGCTGCAATTGATGTATTGAAAGCCAGCGGCTGTAAAGACATTCGTGTGATGGTTCTGGTTGCTGCACCAGAAGGCATTAAGCGTGTAGAAGCTACGCATCCGGATGTTGTGATTTTTACTGCTTCTATCGATAATGGCTTAAATGAAAATGGTTATATCGTTCCAGGTCTTGGCGATGCTGGCGATAAAATCTTTGGTTCAGTTCAAAAAGACTAATTTTTGAATATGATGAAAAAAGGGGCTACTACAGCCTCTTTTTTATATAATGTAGACAGGGCATTTTCAGGATAGGACAATAGCATGAAAGATGAATTGTATCAGGGCAAAATTAAACAGTATGACCCTGCCAAAGGTTTCGGTTTTATTGGCTGCGCTGAGGGAGATGTATTCTTCCATATTTCAGACTTCCCTGCGGCAGAAGGCGAGCCAAAACGCAATGAACGCGTGAAATTTAATGTTGTTGAAAATGGCGATAAGTATAAAGCGATTAAGATTGAACGTGTCGAAGACAACTCAAAGAAAGCTAAAAAAACCAAAGTGGCAACACACAATAAATCAATTACATCGGCATTGTTAAACAACTTCCGTGGTTAATGGATTATTCTCATACTTAATAGTGTTTGGTTACATTCTAAAAGAGGCTTTCAAGCCTCTTTTTTTTATAGCACCACCGCTTATATATTTAAAGAGACAGACAACACATAAAAAATCCACCAAACAGCAACAATGCTGAACATTTCCTTTGGCTTAGAATACAAATTAAATGAATTCTATAGAGATAAATGTCATGTTTACGGATGGAAAAATTAAAACTTACGATTCCGAACGTGGTATGGGTACTTTGGAGTTAATAGGGGAAGCTCAAGAGTTAAGTTTCAAGCTACAGGATTTACCTTCGCCTGAAATTGAGCCACAAATTGGAGAGCGGCTTAAGTTTAGAATCAATTCCCAACAAGAAAGCATGACCTTAGACAACATAGTACGTCTGGATATTAAAGTGCAGGATGAATTTGTGCCAGAAGTCGTCCCCTTGCAATCCTTGGCACCTACAGTGCCTGTTCCGGTACGTAATTCACTTTTCTTTAGTCCGACCCTATGGCTGGCATTGGTATCAGCTGTTGGGTTTATGATTTTTGGCGAAGTATAAATAAAGAGAAATTTTAATGTTTTACTTTTAACTTGAGATCTATTCTTCTGCCATAAGATGCACTTTTAGTCTTTGTCTTTATGCTTTAGAGAATTTTACAAAAGATTTTCAGTCGCTTTTTGATTACAATCATAAAAAATATTAAAGATAAGAGCGAATTATGTTTCAAGAGGGGGAAATCAAAACCTATAACGAAGATCGTGGTTTTGGTTTTATTCAGATCGAAGGACAATCTAGAGATTTATTTTTTCATGTCAAAGACTTTCCCAATAAAAATATTCCGCCAAAAATTGGGGAAAAATTAAAGTTTTTAATTGTAGAAGATAATGGAAAATTTAAGGCAGAGCATATTGTTCGCTTGGATATTAAGCAAGAAGCGCCTGTTACGCAACACAATGATCTACATGGAGATATTGAAAGCAAAGCTTCTCCACGTTATGAAAAGACAAAGTCATTAACGATATCAAAAATAATCACAATATCAGGACTGGTGATTATTTTGATTCTTGCTGTTCTTGTTTATAACAAATACCAAAGCTACCAGGCTCAAAAACAGCAAAAGCTTGAGGAACTGATGGTAGAACAGCAACGAATTGTCGCTGAGCAGCGAGCAGCGCAAGGTGATCTAGCTATGCAAGGATTATCTGAGCAGGGCAGGAAGAATCTGGAGAATCGTGGCACTGAGTTAAGAAACCAAAGTGCCCCCGTTAATCTGAAAACTTCAGAAATGGCTTCGCCATCTGTATCTCAATTTAAATGTGATGGTCGTACACGTTGTCCTCAAATGAATTCCTATGAAGAAGCGGTGTTCTTTATTAGAAATTGTTCAGGTACGAAAATGGATGGTGATGGCGATGGTATTCCATGTGAGGATCAATTTGGATATCGTCGATAAATAAAAAAGCACCTTAAGGTGCTTTTCATATTTTAGCTTTCACAAAAATTCATAAAGGCTCTCAGACCTGGACCCTGATATTTCTGGCGATGTACTAGCATGAACAGAGGACGAGTCAGCGACCAGAATGGTGTATCCAGAATCACCAATTGACCTTTTTCACGTAAAGGCTCAATTGCAAGTTTGGAAATGCAGGACATGCCGATTCCGCCCGCTACGATTTTTAAAATCGCCTCATTATGACCGAGTGTTAGACGGATATTGGCATCCGGCACATCTTTCAAGATGGCATTGTCAAACACCTCACGGGTACCTGAACCTTCTTCACGCAGAATCCATTCAACAGATTTGAAATCTTCAGCGGTTAGTTCACGGTTCAATTGCGCAAGAGGATGATCCGGCGCACAGCACACGGCCAGCTCATCATCACGCCAATGGATACATTGGAGCTGTGGCAGATGACAGGAACCTTCAATTAAGGCAAGATCCAGCTGGAACTGATTCACCGCTTCAATCATTTGACGAGTATTACCGACTTGAAGCTGTAAATGTGCTTGCGGCTTGATTTTCAAGAAATCGGCCATCAGGTCAGGAATCAGGTAATCTGAAATCGTCAGGGTTGCACCTAAACGTAAATCAATACTTTGAAGCTCACCTTTAGCAACTTGTTCAAAGGATTCACAGCGGCCTAAAATTTCCAGGGCTTGAGGGAGAAGAAAGCGCCCCAGGTCATTTAGCTGTAAACGTTTGCCTAGACGGTCAAATAGTGGAGCACCCAGACCATCTTCCAGATCTGCTAAAGCCATACTAGCCGCACTTTGTGTAAGCTTGACGGCATCGCTAGCCTTCGTTACGGTACCCTCTTGTGCCACTGCTACAAAAACAGCCAATTGGCGTAAAGTCATGCGCATGAGTAGAGCCTTAACATTTAAAAAAATATTAATAAATTATGTTGCCATGCTACCATGAGCACAGTCTTTCATGCCACGTTGAAATCATGTCAATTGAAAAATTTACCCGAGAAAAAGTTTTATCTGTACACCGTTGGACCAATACATTATTTAGTTTTACGATGACACGCCCGGCACATTTCAAATTTACTGCAGGGCAATTTGCGCGTATTGGTTTGCAAGTGGGGGATGAACTGGTGGTTCGTGCCTATTCGGTAGTGTCATCTCCTTTTGATGAAACTCTGGAGTTTTTCTCGATTGTCGTTCCAGAAGGTAAATTTACCTCCAATTTACAGCACCTCAAAGTTGGGGATGAGCTGCATCTGGAAAAAATTCCTTATGGTTATCTGACTCTGGCACGTTATCAATTGCCTTTGCCTAAAGACCTATGGCTACTGGGTACCGGCACGGGGCTGGCACCGTTTATTTGCATGTTGCAAGACTTTGAGACCTGGAGCAAATACGAGAAAATCAATCTGGTTTATAGTGTGCGCACCCGGGCAGAACTCGCTTATGTGGACCGGATTCAAGAAATCGCTGAAACCTTTGGCGAAGGACATACTGGTTTTAAATTTATCCCGATTATTACCCGTGAACCCGATGCACCTTTGCACGACCGTTTACCGATTCTGATTGCCAATGGTGAACTGGAAAAGGCAGCGGGTCTAACGCTTAATCCGGAAACAACGCATGTCATGCTTTGTGGTAACCCGGAGATGGTGAATGACACCAAGGAAGCTTTAAAAGCCCGTGGCCTGACCATGAACCGCCGTGGTGAAGGCAATATCGCGGTCGAGAATTACTGGTAAGGCTGAAGAATTTATGAGCAAAAGCTCCTACTTGAAGGCAATGCGGTTCACTGGAGAGGAGTCGCATGGTGATCTAGGGGATAAGGGGTTTTTGAGATATTAACTGTTCGAGGTATTGTAGGCCTCGAACGCCTCTCCAAAACAAACTATCTATCCCTGATCTGCAGGCAATCGCCGCCTGGAAATAGTCGCGGAACTGCTCAACCTGAGTGTGGACTTGACCCACTTAACGGTGATATTGTGAATAAAAGTACTCAGATTCGAGAGCTTAAACAGATTTTTAAGATCTAAAATATCCTGCTGAAATACCATAAAAAATCCGATGCCAAACCTGACATCAGATTCCCTAATAAATTCCAAAATGATTCAAATGCTTAAGTAAAAAGCATTGCCCATTGCGGAGGTTTTTTCGATTCAAGCTTAATGCACAAACATATCCATGGATTCACGGATTTCCTGAATGGCGGTTTCGACATCGGGGCTGAGCCAAGTCGGTTCAAAGAATCCGGCATAGTGCTCAATACGGTCTGCAGGCACCACCAGACGCACCGGACAGTCTTCTTCCAATAAGCGCCATGGAATAATCGGCACTTCATTATCCAGCCATGCTATCACATCTCGAATATCGATAATCATCGCATTCACACAGTCCGGAAAAGGCATCACGGAAAATTCTTCGGTACGACGACGGAAATATTCCAGATCCTGCCAGCGAAGCAGGAAGCTTGGCTTGCTAAATTCAATAATTCCAATCAGATGCTGATCACGGCTGTAGTGCAGCGTACATTGATGTGTGACGTCAGTATCAAGATCAAGCGATACACTTTGTTGACGATACGCCATATAACTCGGGTGTATAAATGAGAAGGTGGATAATTATAACGCATTTCATCGCTGAAAGGCAGCGTCTCAACTGTCTTCACTAATGCCTGCGGAACTGGTATGGCTTATGCATATCTCTAGGGAACAACGATAAAAACAACGAGGTTGCTATGTCAGAGTCAAAAAGTGTGATTGATACCAGTGTGACTGAAACAGCAGTACAGGAAGATTATTTTGCCTTACGTCAGCTCAAGAAAGGCGCCGTAGGTTGGCTGCTTCTCGTCGGTCTAGGGGTCGCGTATGTGATTTCCGGCGACTTCGCTGGTTGGAATTTCGGTCTGGCACAGGCGGGTTGGGGAGGTATGTTTATTGCGACCATTGTAGTGGCATTTATGTATCTGTGTATGTGTCTGGCCATGTCGGAAATGTCGACCATGCTGCCGACTGCGGGCGGAGGTTACAGTTTTGCCCGGACTGCTTTTGGTCCCTTTGGCGGCTATCTGACCGGGAGTGCTATCCTGATTGAGTATGCTATTGCTCCGGCAGCAATTGCCTGTTTCATTGGCGCTTATTGCGAAGCCTTGTTTGGTATTGGCGGCTGGATCATTTATCTGGTGAGCTATCTGGTGTTTATGGGCTTGCATCTGAAAGGTGCTGGTGAAGCACTCAAAATCATGTTTGTGATTACCGCAATTGCTGCGGTTGCCTTGATGGTGTTTATCTTTGGCATGTTGCCTCATTTTAATAGTGCAAACCTGTTTGATATTGCAGTCAGCACGGAAGCGGCGGGTGCAAGCAGTTTCCTGCCATTGGGTTATCTGGGCATCTGGGCAGCAGTACCTTATGCGATCTGGTTTTTTCTGGCAGTTGAAGGTGTCCCGCTGGCAGCCGAGGAGGCCAAAGAGCTAGCCAAATCCTTGCCGCGTGGCCTGATTGGGTCCATGCTGATTCTGGCATTCTTTGCCCTGAGTATTTTGTTGCTCGGTCCTGGCGCAGCAGGTGCAGATACGCTTAAAGATTCTGGTGCACCGCTGGTGGATGCCTTGGTCGCAGTCTATGGTGCCAATACCTGGATGGCTAGTTTCGTGAATTTTGTCGGGCTGGCAGGTCTGATCGCTAGTTTCTTCTCGATTATCTATGCCTATTCCCGTCAAATTTTTGCACTCTCACGTGCCGGTTATTTACCGAAAAATTCTCTTTAACCAACAGCAATCATGCACCTTATTTGGCCATCATTATTCCGGGGATTATTGGCTTCCTGCTGTCCCTTTCAGGTGAAGGTGATCTGCTGATTCTGATGGCGGTCTTTGGTGCCACCATTTCCTATGTATTAATGATGATGTCCTACATCAAACTGAAACTGTCTCGACCAAATCTAGTACGTCCTTATCAGGCACCGGGCGGTATTGTGACTGCGCCCATTGCGCTGGTACTTGCTGCGATTGCCGTGGTGGCAGGCTTTCTGGTCGATCCAAAAGTCTGGTTAATGGCAGCTGCCATTTACGTTGCACTGATTCTCTATTTTCTGCTGTATAGCCGTCATCATCTGGTGGCCGGTACACCGGAAGAAGAATTTGTCCGTATCGAGGCAGCAGAAAAGGAATTGAAATAAATTATCTATCAGGGAGAGCATGCTTATGCTGTATCAGATCAATGTGGCCAGTCAGCATTATATCTTTGAGGATTTAAAAACCCTGTTGGCCAAGGCTACGCCTGAACGTTCTGGTGATCAGCTGGCAGGGATTGCGGCCACTGATGCAACCGAGCGTGTTGCTGCACAAATGTGTCTGGCAGAAGTACCATTACAGCAGTTTTTGCATGAAGCTGTGATTCCTTATGAGGAGGATGAAATTACCCGCCTGATTCTGGATGAACATGATGCCGATGCTTTTTATCCGGTCTCGCATTTTACTGTGGGGGATTTTCGTAACTGGCTACTCAGTGCAGATGCCACCACAGAAAAGATTACGGCCTTAAAAATGGGCCTGATTCCGGAAATGGTCGCGGCAGTGAGCAAGATTATGCGCAATCAGGATCTGATTCTGGTGGCAAAAAAATGCCGAGTAGTGACTCGGTTCAGAAATACCATCGGGCTGGAAGGGCACTTATCGACGCGTTTGCAGCCGAATCATCCGACCGATGACTTGATGGGAATTTCTGCATCTATTCTGGATGGACTGATGTATGGCAATGGAGATGCCGTCATCGGAATTAATCCGGCCACAGATAATCTGCAGAATTTAACTGAGCTGCTCAAACTGCTCGATCATGTTATTGAGGAATATGAGATTCCAACTCAATCTTGTGTTTTGACCCATATCACTTCCGGCATTCAGCTGGCAAATAAAAATGTTCCGATTGATTTAATGTTTCAGTCTATTGCGGGAACCGAAAAAGCCAATACTGGTTTCGGCATCAATCTGGCGCTATTGCAGGAAGGCTATGAAGCCACTTTAAGCCTGCAACGCGGCACCGTGGGCCAAAATGTGATGTATTTTGAAACCGGACAGGGCAGTGCCTTATCCAGCAATGGCCATCATGGCGTGGATCAACAGACCGTGGAAGTGCGTGCCTACGCCGTGGCGCGTAAGTTTAATCCCTTGCTGGTCAATACTGTAGTCGGCTTTATCGGGCCAGAATATCTGTATAACGGCAAGCAGATTATCCGGGCCGGGCTGGAAGATCATTTCTGTGGCAAGCTGCTCAGTGTGCCAATGGGCTGTGATATTTGCTACACCAATCATGCCGATGCCGATCAGGATGATATGGATGTACTGCTGACCTTGCTTGCCAATGCCGGACTGAATTTTATTATGGGGATTCCCTGCTCGGATGATGTGATGCTGAATTATCAGACGACCTCCTTTCATGATGCGCTCTACATCCGGCAGTTACTGGGATTAAAACCGGCACCCGAATTTGACCATTGGCTGGAGCAGCAGGGAATTTTGGCGCAACAGTCCAATCAGTTGCACTGGCCAACCGAGTTGCCTAAGCAATTTTCACGTCTAATCCTGTCTTGAGGAAGTACTATGAAACTGATTGCCGATGTGAAATTTGAGTCCCAATTACAGGATAACCTCTGGCAGAAACTGAAAGCTTTTACTGATGCACGGATTGCCTTAGGCCGAACTGGGGGCAGCTTGCCGACTCGACCAAGTCTGGAATTTCAACTGGCGCATGCCCAGGCCAAAGATGCGGTACTGAAGCCACTCAATATTGAATCCTTAAAAGATGACTTAGCTAAAACCGGACTGCTCATCCTGGAAATTGAAAGCCAAGCGGTGGAAAAGGATCTTTATCTGAAGCGTCCTGATCTGGGGCGGGTGCTTTCAGAGCAGTCCAAAAACATGTTGCGACAATATCGGACTGAACATCAGGAACATTGGGATGTGGTCATCATTTTAGGAGATGGGCTCTCGGCACGTGCCATTGAGGAAAATAGCCCGCATTTTATTTCGGCGTTGCTGGAGGCTTGTAAAGAACAAGGCTGGCAGATTGCCCCCTTGGTGATAGCCCGTGGCAGTCGTGTGGCACTTGGCGATGAAGTGGCAGAAATTTTACAGGCGAAAATGCTGGTCATGCTGATTGGCGAACGGCCGGGTTTGAGCTCACCGGACAGTATGGGAATTTACTACACTTATAATGCTTTTAAAGGTTGTCATGATGCCTTGCGTAACTGTATTTCCAATGTCCGTCCTGCCGGCTTGACCTATCCACTTGCCATCCAGCGACTGGTGGCATTGATGCGTAAATCCTGTGAGTTACAGCTTTCAGGAGTACAGTTGAAAGATGAACACCAAACCCCAGTCGACATACAACATAGCCCGGCCAAACGGCTATTTTAAAGCAGTAACCAGCAGAGAATTCTGATGGATTAGTGACTTACATCCCGTCACCATCTCACCATGTTTTGTCACAGAAGCCCTATTCACAGCTTGTTATTCTAAAAATCTACTTATGAATAACAAAGAGTGAGAATGGTTATGGTCGATGATTTCAATAAAAAGCCACCTTTAAATCATCAAGCAGACGTGACGCAAAAAAAGCGTATCCCTGTTTATATCTTGATTTTGGTCGGTATTTTTTTACTCGCACTACTGTTCTATATGTTTGCTGACATGAATCCAGATGCGAATGATGCTCCTGCAGGACATCCAAATCCGAATGTACAGCCTGCTACCCCAAATAATTCAACTCCAGTCGGTGAGCCTACACAAGGCACCGCCACCATGAATGATGGAACGGAAGCTACAGCAACCGTGGGTGATGGCACAGAAGCAACAGCAACTGCGACTGATGGACAGGCGACTCAATAACTGAAAATACCTGAAAAGCTCTAGTGAACCACTGGGGCTTTTTTGCAATGGATGGTGATGTTTTAAGGTAGTGCCATCTACCTGGCTTGAGTCTGAAAACATCAAATCTAATATGAATCCGGAAGAAGAAGGGGCTGATTGTTTCAGGGAGATGCCCCCGATTTCAGATAAATAGCTTAATAACAAAGAGGGTAGAACAACATGAATGATTATATGAGAAGCCCGCGTGGTGGCTTCGATGCCATGTACTACTGGGATCAGTTCCATCCCATTCTTAGTGCAATTGCCATATTAGTAATTGGCTGGATCATTGCGTTACTGGTCTCGGCAGGCGTTAAAAAGCTCTTGCAGAAACTGGGTACCAATACACATTTAAATACGGCGACAGGTCATCACTCCAATGTGGAGAGCATTATCGCCCGCGTCGTGTTCTGGATTATTCTGATTATTGCCGTGATTGGTGCGCTGAATGTACTTAATCTTACCAGTGTCAGCGGTCCATTCAGTAATATGATCCAGCAATTCCTGTTATTTATCCCGCAGTTACTAGGTGCAATTGCAGTCGGATTCATAGGTTGGATTGTGGCCAATCTGGTCAAGATAGGGTTACAAAAGCTACTGGACCGAACGCAACTCGATGAAAAACTCAGTGCTGAAGTCGGTGTCAGTCCGATTAGTAAAAACATCAGTGAAATTGCTTACTGGTTAATTTTATTGCTGTTCTTGCCAATCGTACTGTCTATTTTGGGTCTCAACGGTCTGTTGTTACCAGTTCAAAATATGCTGACCGATGTCGTAAGCTACTTACCAAACATCTTCATTGCTGCAGTCATCATTTTTGTTGGTTATATCCTGGCGAAAATTGTGCGCGGTATTGTTGAAGGGCTATTAAACAGTCTGAACGTACAACAACATGCTGAAAAAGTAGGCATCTTTAAAAACTCGAATGTTTCCCAGGTGATTGGGTCATTTATCTTCGCCGTGGTGATCATTACCGCACTGATCATTGCATTTGAAGCATTGGGTATCGAGGCCATTTCTCAGCCTGCTACAGCCATGCTGTATGAAATCATGAATGCCATTCCGAATATCATCGCTGCTGCGTTGATTCTGATTCTGGCGTATGTGGTGTCTAAACTGGTAGCACGTCTGGTGGTTGAAGTAGTTGCCGGTACAGGTGTTGATGAAATTCCTGCCAAACTGGATATCCAGCGCTTTTTAGGCACGACTAAACTTTCCAGTGTAGTTGGTTTCCTGATCGTTTTATTCACCATGCTATTTGCGGTGTCTGAAGCAGCGAACCGTCTGGGCTTTGAACAGATCAGTGGTCTGATTGCAATGTTCATCTACTTCGGTGCCAATATCCTGCTCGGTGCGGTGATTCTGGTAATCGGTTTCTGGCTGGCGAATATTGTTGCGAATATCGTACAACGTGGTGAATATAACAGCTCACGCTGGTTAGCCAATCTGGTTCGTGTCCTGATCATGGGACTGGTTGTGGCAATGGGTCTGCGTGCTATGGGTATTGCCGATTCGATTGTTAACTTGGCATTTGGTCTAACTTTGGGTGCTGTAGCAGTGGCATTCGCCTTGGCATTTGGTCTGGGTGGTCGTCAACCTGCAGAGCGTGTACTCACAGATTTGATTGATAAAGCCAAACGAGAAGCCAAAGACCCTAACCCTGTCAAAGAAAAAGCTGAGAACAGCATATTTTCTGGATTAGGTGGCAAGACCACAGGTACAAGTGCAACCGACATGTCAGGTACTACAGGTGCGGCGATGGGTATGAGTTCTACAGATAGCTCAATGAGCCAGTCCTCTGGTGGTTCGCAAACTGCTACAGGCACTAGCGATTCTTCAATCACAACTCCAGGAGCAGGCATCATGCCAAATCAGGATTCAGACAAGAATATGCCTATGGGTACGGATTTATCTCATACTACCCCGGCAATCCTTACCACTGCACCGCAGGATGATGAATCATTGGGTATTGATCCGGTCAATCCGGATGCGGATCAAGCCGTACCAGATTCACTAAAAGTCGATCCGACTCATCCGCCAGTCAATAATCCATTTGGTTCAACTGGAGAAAAAGAGCCGAATGTCGATATTGATCGTTCTATTCAGAAAAAAGATGACCTGAAATAACCTGTTATCTTTAAGCAAAATCGACCACGCTCATGTGGTCGATTTTGTTCAGTCATAAGGAAAAATGAATGAATACCAAAAAACCTAACAAAGTTCTGGCTCCTTTAGTCATTGCAGGAATTACGCTTGGCTTTTTTACCGCTGCCTATCGATTTGTTTTTGTGAAGAGCAGACAGGACGAGCAGTCTGAGCGAGAGCTGGATAAGAAAATACCAGAGACAGACGAATTTAACTGAGGAGTCAATCCTGCTCAGTCACCAGGAATAGAATTTATTTTTTAAAAAGTATAGAATATTCAAGTGAATACTAAAATGATTTTGGTATTTTTCTTGCATTAAAAATATAAAGAAAAGGAGATCAACAATATGTGGAAAGCACTACAACATAAATTCATGGCATCTTCAGCAGATGACGTACCACTATTTCTGCGAGAAGCTCAAAAAATGCAGCTGACGATTGACCGTTTAACAAATACGGCCAATCTCAACCTGTTTAAAACAGACTATCTGGAATGAGTTAAGTAGCAAACCAGATTATCTATTGATTAAATATATTCCGATGCGGCATGTGCCGATGACCATGCCCATTGGAAATTATAACCGCCCAAATGTCCAGTAACATCCAGCACTTCACCAATAAAATACAAGCCTTTCTGCTTTTTACTTTCCATGGTTTTTGAGGATATTTCTGTAGTGTCTACACCACCCAAAGTCACCTCCGCTGTACGGTAGCCTTCAGTTCCTGAAGGTTTCACTTCAAAGCCATGCAGACGTGCCGCAATCTGTTCCAGCTTGTCATCGCTGATATTACCAATGGCAGTTTCAGCGCTTTCAATCCAGATCAGATTTTGTAATTCAGCCACCACACTTTTCGGTAAATATTCATTGAGTAGTGTACGTAACAAGACTTTGGGCTGGCTTTGTTTTTTGGATTTGAAGAAATCCAACAGATCAACACTTGGAAGAAAATCAACCTTAAAGCTCTGACCGACATTCCAGTAGTTGGAAAGTTGCAGGGAAGTTGGCCCACTCAAACCGCGATGGGTAAACAATAGCGCTTCGGTAAAGCTATTAAGCTCATTCGAGAGAGTTGCTTCTACGGCATTACCGCTTAAGCGCGTGGTGACTTCTTTAAATCCGTCAGAGAAGGTAAATGGAACCAGTCCGGCACGGGTTGGATAGACGTGATGTCCAAACTGTTTTGCAATCTCATAGCCAATGCCTGAACCGCCAAGCGTAGGAATCGATAAACCACCGGATGCGACGACTACAGATTCAACTTCAAAATATCCCAGTGAGGTTGCCACCTGAAAGCCTTGATCATCGACTGGATTCACTGCTTTCACTTCGCAGCTGGTTTTAATATCAACCAGCCCAGTTTTGTCACATTCCGCCAGCAGCATCGACAAGATATCTTTTGCACCATTTAAGGTAAACAGCTGTCCATGTTTGCGCTCTTCATAGGCAATACCGTATTCACATACCAAGCCGATAAAGTCCCAGTTGGTATAACGCGTTAAAGCCGAAATCACAAAATGTAGATTGTGTGAAATATAATTGCTCGGTTCGACTTCCAGATTGGTGAAATTACATTTACCACCGCCCGACATCAGGATTTTTTTGCCAACCTTGTTGGCTTTTTCTACTACCACGACTTTGCGCCCACGTTGCGCAGCCATATACGCCGTCATTAAACCTGAGGCACCGGCACCTATGACTAGAACATCGTATTGCTTGGAAGACATTACACACTCAAGGGAGAAGAAAAGGGAAGCATTATAGACAATTTTATTTCAGCTTTCTCTATTCCAGAAAAATCAGTTCTGTGATTGCAGATTTATAGCGGATTTTAAACATAAAATATTTGAAAGCGGCTTAAAACTCATGCATAGTTTTTGTACAAACTAAAAACCTAATAACAAGGAAAAGCGAATGGCAAGTGTGGAAGATTTAAAACAATATAATCTGATTACATATATTCTTTATATTTTAGGATTTTTTCTTGGTCTGACTCCATTTATTGCAATTGTGATGAATTATATCAAGCGTGATGAAATGCGCGGTACCTGGCTGGAAAGTCATGTCGATTGGCAAATTAAAACCTTCTGGATCAGTTTGCTGGGCTATATCGTCGGTGGCTTATTGACTGTGATCTTGATTGGTTTCTTGATCGTGTTTCTGGTCTTTATCTGGCATATCTACCGCTTGGTCAAAGGGTTAATTGCCTTAAATAACAATCAACCGATTGAAGCTTAATTTGCTATAAAATCAAAGGGAATATGACGGCCTTGCAGACCACCAGTATGAATCACCAACAGTTTTGCCCCAGCCGGAAAATAATTTTTCTCGATCAGATCAAAAATCCCCATCAGCATTTTAGCCGTGTAGATCTGCTCCAGTGGAATTGAAAATTCGGCTTCAAAATCCCGGATAAACTGTACCAAGGCTGCACTAGTTTTGGCATAGCCACCACAGCAATAATCATCGAGAATGTTCCAGTTGGTTTTATTCATTAGTTGGGCGACTTCATCTTTTAAAAATGAACCTTTCAGTGCGGAAAATCCTAAGATCTGTTGATGCGCGTGACTGGCTTCGATCAATCCGCTGATGGTGCCACCGGTGCCTACTGCACAACAAATCACATCAAATTGCGCATCGCTATCTTTTAATATTTCCTGACACCCTTGAATCGCCAAAGCATTGGTTCCACCTTCAGGAATCACATAATGTTCAGGAAATTGTCGAGCGAGTTCGGCCAAATACTCAGGCTGTTGCTTGCGCCGATATTCATCACGACTGACGAAATGCAACTGCATCCCGAATTCTTGGGCGGTGGCTAATGTTGGATTCAATGGTCGATCAGCCAGTTCTTCACCCCGAATCACTCCAACACTCTGAAAACCAAACTGCTGTGCGGCAAATGCAGTAGCAGCAATATGATTGGAATAAGCACCTCCAAAACTCAGAATATGCTGATAACCCTGTCTTTTGGCTTCAAGAAAATTATATTTCAGTTTAAAAAACTTGTTGCCCGAGATTTGTGGATGCACCAGATCCAGACGACGTATTATTAAAGTAATATCGTGAAAATTAATCTGTTGATCTGGAATATTTTGGGCAATGGTTTCAAACATAAAAGTTCGCAAAGTTCATGATAGAGGCATTATAGCGGAAGTGCTAAAAATCAAAGTTTTTCAATAAGCCATTATTCGCTGAAAGCTATGGAATTGGTTGTAGATTGTCACAAATATTCCGCTGATTATTTAAACAACAATGCTAATCTAAACAGAGGAAACCCTGAGGAGGGTAGAATAATGAAAATATTATCCTGTGCTGTGTGGGTCGGCATGCTGCTCAGTCTGTCGGGCTGTGATGATGCGTTGAATAAACCTAAAACAGAAACCCGTACCATGATTATTGGTGGCGTACCTGTATATGAGCAGGATTATCAACTGCTAGACAAGCATTTGAGTGCTCAGGATCAGTTGAAACCTTAAGTAATTGCTATAGTTGAAATTCATGAAAAATCCAGAAATTTTTACAGCAAATTGTCAGGTTTTTGCTTAAAATAGCCCTTCAATTTTTAAGTCAGGTTATCTCGTGGAATCATTCTGGATTTTAGGTTCGATTGCTTTTGCCCTGATGTTAGGCGCAATGAGTCCCGGGCCAACTTCTATTTATGTGGCAAAAAATTCAATTGCCATTTCACGTAAACATGGTTTATTTACTGCATTGGGTACTGGTCTCGGTGCAGCGATTTTTGGTCTGCTGGCGGTTCTCGGTTTGCAGGCATTTTTACTGGCTGTACCCTCAGCGTACCTGGCCTTAAAAATTTGTGGTGGTTTATATTTACTTTGGTTGGCGTTTAAAATCATTAAACATGCCAAAGATCCGATCGAAGCGGATACAACCATTAGCAAACAGATGTCTTTACGCCGTGCTTTTACCACTGGTTTAATCACACAGTTGTCCAATCCCAAAATTGCGATTGTGCTGGCCAGTATTTTTACCGCGTTATTGCCCAAAGAAATTCCAACGTATTTTTATTTTGTTTTGCCTGTCTTATGTTTCTTTATTGATGCTGGCTGGTGTTCACTGGTCGCAGTTGCATTATCTGCGGAAAAGCCACGTCGTGTTTATTTGAAGTTTAAGGCCCTGTTTGACCGCGCAGCAGGCGCAGTTATGACGGTACTTGGCTTAAAACTGATCTTTGGTATGAAGTAATTATTTCGTATAGACGCTCTGCTTATAAATAAAAAAAGCCCCTAGTTGTAGAGGCTTTTTTATATCAATTAAAAAGTATTTTCTTCCGAATTAGCAGAAATACGATGAATCGACAAGTCTGCTCCGTTGAACTCTTCTTCCTCAGTCAGGCGAATACCCATCAAAACCTTAAGCAAGCCATACACCAAAAAACCACCCGCCAAAGCAATGACAATCGCCAGCATTGTACCTAGGAGTTGTGAAATTAAAGACACTCCTCCCATTCCTCCGAGCCATTGCTGACCGAAGATACCTACAGCTAATCCACCAAAAGCACCGCAAACGCCATGTAAAGGCCAGACTCCCAATACATCATCCACTCTAAGTTTATTTTGGGTATAGGTAAAAAGTTTCACAAAAATAATACCGGCGCTGATCCCGATAAAAAAAGCACCCAAGGGATGGACAACATCTGATCCGGCACAAATCGCCACCAGACCTGCTAAGGGACCATTATGCAGGAAGCCCGGGTCATCTTTCCCCGCAACTTTGGCTGCTATTGTTCCACCGATCATGGCCATCAAAGAGTTAATGGCGACCAGTCCAGAAATGGCATCCAGCCGCTGCGCGCTCATGACATTGAAGCCGAACCATCCCACAATCAGAATCCAGGAACCCAAAGCCAAAAAAGGAATTGATGAAGGAGGATGCGCGGTGATCCGGCCATCTTTTTTGTAACGGCCATGACGCGCACCAAGTAGGATTATTGCGGCCAGTGCGATCCAGCCGCCCATTGCATGAACGACAACTGAACCGGCAAAATCATGAAAACTTGCACCAAATGCATGGGTCAGCCAATCCTGAAAACCAAGGTTGCCATTCCAGATCATACCCTCAAAAAACGGATAGATCAGCGCAACCAGAAATAATGTCGCTAAAGCCTGTGAACGCATTTTGGCACGCTCTGCAATCCCGCCAGAGATAATCGCTGGAATGGCTGCAGCAAAGGTCAACAGGAAAAAACAGCGCATCAGATTGTAGCCATGATCGGCAGACAAGGTTGCAGCATCATGGAAAAAGTGCTGTCCGTAGGCAATATAGTAGCCCACTAAAAAATAGGCGATCGCAGAAATGGCAAAGTCGGTTAGAATTTTACTTAAGGCATTGACCTGGTTTTTATGTCGAACTGTTCCAAGCTCTAAAAAAGCAAATCCAGCATGCATGGCAAGCACTAGAACTGCACCGAGAAGAAGAAATAATAAGTCTATATTTTGCATGGTGCGTTCCAATTTAGTGCTCGGGATCACAAAAGAAAATCAGTATATAGAGGCAAATGGATTGTAGAAGAGGCCTAAGCAAGGGAAATTTTGATGAAGAATTTCTTGAAATTGATAAGACTCGATATAAAGCACAATACAATTTTTGTGCACCAAACTAAGACACAGGAAGAGTTCATGAAATTCAAATTTATATTATATTTTTAGGTATTTATATTTATCGTGAGAAAAACGGTGTTAAAAAGGCATGCTAAAGGTGCACATGAAAAGTGAAAGATTTTTAAGAAAAAATTTAAAAATAAATGAAACCCTTGCTTTTAAATCTCAAAGCGTCATTTAAGTTTTAAATTTACCAAGTCATAGGGGAATCTGGCTGAAGGAGATTTAAAATAAATAAAACCCTAAAAAATTAGGGTTTCATGCTTAGATAAAATTATTGAAGTATTCAATTAATCTTTAAAATGTACCGGAATCCATTGATAGCTTTTATTGTCTTTAGAATAAATATGTCCAATCCCCGGAAATGGCAAATGCGGTGCAGCTACCGTCTGACCATTCTTCGCATATTCAGCAAAATACTTTAAGCGGGTTTCAATCGCCTTTTTCGGATCGACATCGAAGTCAACGCCGGTCTGTGGACGATCAAACTGCAGCGTATGTGAATGCACAATATCTCCAATAAACACCATCTGCTGACCTTGTGATTTTAAGCTAAAACCAAAATGCCCCGGTGTATGTCCAGCCGAACTGATGACATCGAAAGCATGGATTTTATCGCCAGTTTTAAAGGTTTTGAGCTGATTCTTGGCCTGATAGGGGGCAATGGCTTTCTTGATTTTATCGACTGTGCCCAAAAAACCTGCCTGCTTGGCTTTTGGTAATTTGTCTGCTGTTTTAGGATTCATCCAGAAATCCAGTTCAGTTTGAGACACATAAATATTGGCATTGGGAAAATTGGCCACGCCATTATTGCTGATGCCGCATACATGGTCAGGATGCAAATGCGTGAGCAGGATGGCATTGACCTGTTCAGGTTTATGCCCTGAAGCCTGTAAATTGGAATACACTGAACCTAGGTGTGGACCATTACAGCTTGAAGTTCCGCTATCGACCAGAACCAGTTCTTTGGCTGTATTGACCAGAAAGGCATTCACGGATGTCTGGATGCCTTTGGCCTGATCGACGTAGTATTTTTTCAAGATCTGATCGGCTTGGGCTGCTGGAATATCTTTAAATAAGGCTTTGGACAGATAATTGCTACCATCCAGCAGGGCAGTAATCTGGTAATCTCCGAAGTTATGCTGATAATACCCCGGAACCTGTTTTTGTTGTTGGGTGCTAGAAACGGTTTGTGCATGTGTTTGAGAGATACCCGTCATTGAACCTAAAGCAAGCAGTGACATGACGAGAGAAGATGTGAAGTATTTCATGGCTATTCTTATGTAATTAAAGTCAATTCTATGTATTAGCACGGATGCCAGCAAAAAAGAATATGAATATATTTACCATTTTTTTAAATAGCAATGCCGATTTGGCATCTGTACTAAAAATTAAGTCTGAATCTGTATATTGATTTTTTGAAAGTAAAGAATTTATTTTTGATGAAAATATTATTATAAATAAAATGCTTAGATACATTTCACTTTTTATGAAAAGCTCGTTAACATGGGGTATTACGAACAAGCTTTGGGTGTCGCGATGAGTTTTTGGAAAAGAAAAAACAATGCCAGCTTTGTATTTTTCATTATTACCTTATATTCACTACTGGGCTTTGGACTGGGCTATGTGATTTGGGAATTTGTGTTGCAAGGCTAAGTGACCCAGCAATAAAAAAGCCTCTAGAGATAGAGGCTTTTTTATGATCGTATGAAGGTTTTATTATGAGATTTTCTAGAAAAAACATTAGGGTCTGTTGACATTTACTGTTCATAATTAACCCTATAAAGGTAGCCATAAAAATATACAGGCTAAAGCAACAGAACTTTGATAATTTC